>SMVS01000163.1 GCA_004357435.1 Nitrospina sp.
GCATATAAAAAAATATTGAGGGGTAGGGCAGGCCTTTCGGCCTGCCCTTTATTTTTAGGAATTTGCCCGGGCCTTTTCTGCCCCGACATGGTTCAGGGCGGAACCCGCGTAAAACCATTTGATCTGGTCGTCATTGAGAGAATGATTCAGTTTTATTGTTTCCTCAGAACCATCCTCATGAGTTACGATCATGTCCACCGCTTTCCCAGGCGCCAACTTATCGAGATCCTTCAAGGTGATTAAATCCTTTTGCTGGATTTTCTCATATTCATCCTTGTTATCGAAAGTGAAGGGCAGGAGGCCCTGCTTTTTGAGGTTGGCCTCAAATATTCGGGCGTAGGACTTGGCCACAAATGCCAAACCTCCCATGTGACGTGGCTCCATGGCGGCATGCTCGCGGCTGGAACCTTCCCCCACATTTTCATCGGCGAAAGCCACCCATCCCTGACCGTTTTCCTTGTAGTGCCGGGCTATCTTGTTCAGTTCATCGGTTTCCCCGGTGAGCAGGTTATTACCTTTGCCCACTTCATCGTGGTAGGAGTTGGTGGCCCCTAAAAATAAATTATTGCTGATGTTGTCCAGATGACCGCGAAATTTCAGCCACGGGCCAGCTTGAGAGATATGATCGGTGGTACATTTCCCCTGAGCCTTAAAAAGCACTTTCATGTTCTTATAATCCGCTACCGGGTCTTGTTTTGGAAAAGGATCCAGCATGGCCAAGCGCTCACTGGTGGGATTGACGACCACCTCGCCGGACATAGTGGGTGCCATGTAGCCGTTGTCTTTAGTCGCGTAACCGTTGCTCGGAAAAACATCCCCTTGCGGCGGCTCGAAACGGAATTCATTGCCCTTGGCGTCCTTGAGAGAATCCGTCATGGGGTTGAACTTCAGGCTTCCAGAAAATGCCATGGCCACCACCACCTCGGGACTACTGATGAAGCTCAAGGTCTCTGGGTTGCCGTCATTCCTCTTGGCGAAGTTTCTATTGTACGAGCTGATGATGCTGTTCTTGTCCCCTTTTTTAATGTTGTCACGCTTCCATTGCCCAATGCAGGGCCCACAGGCGTTGGCTAATACCGTGCCTCCAACATCCTCGAAGTCCTGGAGAATGCCATCTCGACTGATGGTTTCAAATATCCTCTCAGAACCGGGGGTGATCAGGAATTGAGATTTGACTTTCAATCCAGCCTTTTTGGCCTGCCTGGCTATACTGACTGCCCGGGTCAAATCCTCATAGCTGGAATTGGTGCAAGAGCCAATCAATGCCGCGGACAAAATTTCAGGATAATTTTGTTCATCGGTATCCGCCGCCATTTTAGAGATTGGGCGGCCCAAGTCTGGAGTATGAGGCCCCACGATATGCGGCTCCAGAGTCGAGAGATTAATTTCAAATATCTCGTCATAATATTTTTCCGGATTGGACTCCACATCCGGATCGGAAACCAAATGCTCCGCGTATTTTTTACAGAGATCAGCGATCTGGTCTCGTTCTGTTTTTCGGAGATAGATTTCCATGTTTTCGTCATAGCCGAAGATCGATGTGGTGGCGCCAATCTCGGCCCCCATGTTGGTCACGGTGCCTTTGCCGGAAGCGCTTAAAGAGCGCGCCCCTTCGCCGAAATATTCCACGATTTTTCCGGTGCCGCCTTTGGCGGTCAGCATGGTAGCGACTTTCAGTATGATATCTTTGGAAGCGGTCCAGCCATTGAGTTTTCCGGTGAGTTTGATGCCGATCAATGCGGGCATTTTGGTGGCGAATTGTTGGCCGGTCATGACATCCACTGCGTCGGCGCCGCCTACTCCGATGGCAAGCATGCCCATGCCGCCGGCATTGGGGCTATGGGAATCGGTGCCGATCATCATGGTCCCAGGGACAGCGTAGTTCTCAAAAAACACCTGATGGATGATCCCGGAGCCGGGCTTCCAAAATCCCATGCCATATTTCATAGACGCCGATTGCAGAAAATCGTAAACCTCTTTGTTGGTTTCGATCGCCACCTCAAGGTCCTTGGTGGACCCGGTATAGGCTTGAATCAAATGATCGCAATGCACCGTAGTGGGCACAGACACTTGAGGCATCTGGGATGATATGAATTGCAGGATAGCCATTTGAGCTGTCGCGTCCTGCATAGCCACTCGGTCGCAAGTTAAAAAGATATCAGAATTGATGCGTTCCAACTTTGAGTAATCGGTATCGGAATCCATGTGGCTGTATAGAATTTTTTCTACGATCGTCAGTCCGCGCCCCAGGTTACTGCGTGCCGCATCTAATGTTTTTCCCATGGATTGAAAAAGTTTTTCAATTGGTGCCGGGTCCAAAAGCATTGCCTGCTCCTTTTTTATAATTTTGAAAGTGACTTTATATTTTTTGCCCCGAATCCTGATGGCTCATGGTACTTTGCCTGAGCCGGATAAGGGTGAGTTGCGAATAGAGGTGGTAATTCTGCCATGAATGGATTTAAATTTCAATAAGTTTACAAAACGGAACGATTTCGCTAGTTTTAATGAAACCCCTTATAAATTAGTAGGATATACGCAAAAGCTTCAAATTTATTTCTAAAATAGGTGGCTAATGACTTCAGTATTTGATTCCCCGGAATTCAATCAGAACCTTTTTTTTCCCCGGCGCGATGAGGCCAACCCCCCGGCCGGCACAGATGAGATATATATTGAGGTGGCGCCCCAGATAGAAATTCACGCTCGAAAATACCTGTTGCCCCAAGCGAAATTCAGTCTATTGTATTTCCATGGCAATGGTGAAATCGTTTCCGACTACGACGGGATGTCTGCATTGTATTCCAACATGGGTGGTGAACTGATCGTTTGTGATTACCGTGGCTACGGTCTCAGCGAAGGCCATCCCAGTTTGAGAATAGTGTTGCAGGATGCTCATAAGATTTACCAGACCCTGAAAAAGGATGGAAAATTACTCAAGTCAGTTTGTGTGATGGGGCGTTCTTTGGGGAGTGCTTCGGCGATTGAGTTGTGTGGGCACTATGCGGAAATTTCCGCTTGCGTGATCGAGAGCGGGTACGCCGATCCGGTACCGTTGGTGGAGCGGCGGGGCTTGAAAATTGGTAAGATGACGAAGGAAGAGGATGCGTTGTTCAACAACAGTCTGAAAATTTCCAAGGTGGTATGTCCTCTTTTGATCATGCATGGGGCGGATGATTTTTTAATTTATCCGCAGGAGGCAAAGCTCAATTTCCAGCAAGCCGGGGCCAAGGACAAAGCCTTGCAAATCCTGGAAGGGGTGGGGCACAATGACATTATGATGGCTCCGGACAATGGCTATTTTAATTGCCTCAACGCTTTTTTTGATAAGGTATTTAAATAAAACATCACGCGAAATCTTCTGGTTTCGGTTCAGCAGGGATACCCAATGACAAAGAAATTTTATAATATTGAAGGTCTCATCAGGAATGGATTCAAGTTGAGCCGGGATTATGAAGTGCTGGATTTTAACTTCACCAAACTGGGCGATGCCGGCGTTATTGAGCTGGCCAAATCGAGATCCATCCGACAGGTGAAGCGGCTCATCATTCCTTTGCAGAAATTGGGGCCGGAGAGCGCCAAGGCGCTCTCCGAATCGGAAAAACTCGGCAATCTGCAACATTTGAAGCTTTATAAAAATAAAATCGGAGATGATGGCCTGAAATATTTCGCCGCCACCGACAAACTTCCCAATTTAAAATCCTTGCGGCTGGGCTGGAATGAAATAGGACCGAAAGGGGTCCGGTGTCTGGCGGAATCGGATAACATGAAGGGTCTTTCCAATCTCACTTTGTCTGAGAATAAAATCGGTGATGAAGGGTTGAAGTACCTGGCGGAATCCAAGAATCTGCCCAATTTGGAAATGCTGGATTTGAAGAAAAACGGCATCACCGACGAAGGCGCTTTGGCCCTCGCTCAAAGTCCCAACTATGTCAATTTGGAATCCATTGACCTCACCCTGAATCCGATCACCAACAAGGGCAAGGAGGCTATCGATGAGTTTCTGGTGCACAACTTGATTCGCAAGCGGTTGACCGACGATGGCAAGATATTGGATCTCAGTAAACTGGGAATGAAGGATTTTCAAATGGCTATCATTTCCAAATTTGACAAGCTTAAAGATCTGGAAAAATTGTATCTTGAATTGAATTACATAACGGGTGCAGGGATTGAACACCTGATCAACTCCCCCTACATCAAAAAACTCGTTTTGCTTTCTCTAGATCGTAATCACATAGGAGATGGGGGCGTATCTCTGATTGCTGAATCCACCCATTTTGAGAATTTGGAGATTCTGATGGTGGAAAATAATGGCATCACCAATGAAGGGTTGATCGCTATTGCGGAATCCGAAATCATGTCCAATCTGGTCCGGCTGTATCTTGAAGGCAATCCGATCGATGAAGAAGGTTTGGAAGTTTTGAAAAATTCTGAATTCATGGCCAATCTCGAATACCCGGTCTTTGAAAGTGACGAAGAGGAAGAAGACGAAGAGGAAGAAGACGAAGAGGAATTTGAAGATATTGAAGAGACCGCGGAGGTCGAAGAGGAAGAGATCATTGACGACGATGAAGAATATACCCAGTAGCGTCCCCTGCAAGTTATGAAGATTGGATTACCATGAAGTGGTCCATAAATCATTTGAGGTTCGGGCGCTGAATATTTCTTCAATCTTTTTGCTGAACTCTTCATGGTTATAGGATTTGTTGTACTCAGTGGCCTCAAACCGCAGGGGATTCCAAGAGAGCACCAGCCTTTCAATGAACATTTCGTCCAGCTGGACGTGCTTGATCTTGCGGATGATGCCGGTATTGGAATTGACCAGAACCGCCACCATGGTGCATTCTTCCTTGGCGTAAAGGGCTTCGCAGAAACCCGGGGCTTCCTGCTCCTGCTGAGCGGGGTTGCAGGGCGCCTCCAAAATCCAGTCTTCGCTCCCGATGGCAAAAATGGGGATGGACGGAAATTCGGATTCCGTCACCAGTTTGGCCCGCCATTTTCCATCCCAGGCGGCAATTTGTTTATCCGTAGGGTCCGGGATAGCGCCTACCAGTAACATGTCTCCGTTGGGAGAAAAAGATAGTCCTCCGCCGTGACCCTCTACTTTGATGGGACAAGGTTTGCCTTCCTCGAAACGAACGCTTTGCTCAGCTTCCATAACGGATCCTTAAAATAATTGAAATATAAATGGAATAAAAAGGTATTTTTCCGAACCATCCATATGTTGTCAATATGAAATGGGGCCGGGGAATGGAACTTGTGGTCAGTCCGGCTTCCAGTTATTCTACCCGACTTTCGCCAAGAACAACGGTATTTTAACCACACCCATCAAAAAATTATGAAGATAACGCTCATCGGTCATGCCTGCCTGTTGTTTCAGTGCAAGGACACCACCGTGCTTTCGGACCCCTGTCTGTTCAGCCTCCATTTTGAAGAGCTCAATCATTATTTCCCCAAAGTGGAAATCCAACGCGACCGGTTTCCCCGGCCGGATGCGGTCTACCTTTCGCATCGGCATCAGGATCATTTCGATATCCGCACGCTGGCATATCTGCCCAAGGATCTTAAAATCCTTTGTCCCGATGATCCCATCATGATCGAATGTTTGAAGGAGCTCAAATGTGAAGACCTGGCAGTGGTGAAGGATTTTGAACCTATCCGTGTAAAAAACCTGAATTTAATCCCGACGCCTTCGCTGAACCAGGACTATTATCCGGAGCATGGATTGATCCTGCAGGATGGAGAAACCCATATTTGGAATTAGGTGGACACGGTCGTCTCGCCGCAGGTCATCCAGTACATCCACCGGGTTTGCGGCCAGATAGCTTATAATGATTGACAGTACATTTTGGAAAAAGTAAAATCCCCTCCTCATACAATTAATTGTAAAAAAAGGCGGTGTAGCTCAGCTGGTTAGAGCATACGGCTCATATCCGTAGTGTCCGGGGTTCAAGTCCCTGCACCGCCACCATATAAATTAAGGATTTGTCGGCCCAAGGCCGCAGGTCCTTTTTTTTACCTTCGAATGATCCGGTTCCAGATTATATAACTGGAATGGATTGCTTTAGAGACAGACAAAAGCTCATATTCCAATGAAAATTGGAATAAAACGCAACTCATAAAAGTCTTTATAATAAGATAATGTCAGTTGACAGATGCCACGGATTTTTTTATAATGAGAATTATTCTCATAAATAGCCTGCTCTATCCCATTGTGTCTATGAGCGAAGCCCCGGAAGAAGAAATCATCTGTCAATGTTTCCAAGTCTCGGATGTGACTATCAAGGGTTACATAAAATCCCGAAACCTGGTCGAGATTGAACAGGTGACGAATGTCTGTGGTGCCGGAGGAGGATGTCAGTCCTGCCACATGCTTCTGCAATTGTTCATCGACCAGCAACATAAAAAGCCCCCCGAAAAAATTGCCGAATCGAGCAACGGCCATTCCCAAAAACGTGGTATCTTCGGCAAGCTGTTCGCACGATTTTAAGCTCCTTCCAACAGGCAAGATTCCAAATGAAAATCGCTTATTTTGATTGCCGATCCGGAATTAGTGGCGACATGATTCTGGGTGCCCTGGTGGATTTGGGAGTGGATTTCAAGGCCATCCAAAAAGGTCTGAAGACCCTGCCTCTTAAAGGTTATGAATTAAAATCCAGACGCGTGAAACGTGGCGCCATGGGGGGCACCAAGATTGATGTGCTGGTCAAGCCGTCAGCCCACACGCATTCCAGAAACATCGGTGACATTCAAAAGATCGTTCAAGGCTCCAAACTCCCGCGAAAAGTCATCACGCAATCCTTGGAAATATTTGAGCGCATCGCGCGGGCAGAAGCCCGGGTGCATAGAATCCGCATAGACAAGGTCCACTTTCACGAAGTCGGGGCGGTCGACTCCATCATCGACGTGGTGGGAGGGGTGTTGGCGTTAGAGCTGTTGGCGGTGGACCGGGTTCTGGCCTCGCCGATCAACACGGGGGAGGGCACGGTGGCCTGCGACCACGGGATTTTACCGGTTCCCGCGCCCGCCACTCTGGAGCTTTTAAAAGGTATTCCGTGTTATTCCAGCGGAGTCCCCAAGGAGTTGGCCACGCCCACGGGTGTGGCCATGATCGGGGTTTGGGCTGAAAATTTTCAATCCCTGCCGCTCATGACGATTCTGAAAACGGGCTACGGCTCAGGCACTCATATCATCAAAAGCCAGGCCAACTTGTTGCGCATCCTGCTGGGGGAAGACGCGGGCCGGGCGGGCGAACGTGTCACCCTGATTGAAACCAACATTGATGACATGAACCCGGAGTTTTATGAGCATGTCATGGAGACCTTGTTTTCTGCTGGCGCGTTGGACGTTTTTTTTACGCCGATCCTCATGAAGAAAAATCGGCCCGCCGTGAAACTTTCGACACTGGTTCCCCCCCACCGAAGGGCCGAGGCCGAGCGTATTTTATTGACACATACTTCGACCTATGGAGTGCGAAGCTGTGAGATGGACCGCCTGGTATTGGAACGGGAGAAGCACCAGGTCAAAACGCCCTACGGCAAGGTGGCTGTGAAGGTCGGCAAGCTGGACGGCAACCGCATCCATTTTTCGCCGGAATACGAGGACTGCCGAAAGATCGCCAAAATAAAGGGACTGCCGATTAAGGTTGTTTACGACACGATTGCCCGGTGCGCCGAGCAGGAACTGGGTGGCGAGTAGGGCAGGGCTAGGAGATACCCAACCTGTGCAGGGATTCTTCGTAATGTTTCTGGTACATGATGTCCCATTCGGGAGTGCCTTCCCGCAATTTTTTTTCCTTGTAGGAGGTGATGATTTTGCGGGCTTCCGCATCGGCCTGATCATCGCGTTTTAATTCTTGCGTCATCGCCCGGGTCACTTCCAATCTTACGTCGTTCAGGTCCACCTTGTAATCCATCTCCTCACGATTTTTAAAATCGTTCGCGATCAGACTGCTGATATGGTTTATTTTGTCTCGGCTCAGTTTCATTTGCTTTTTTAGTTAGAGGACGAGTCCGCGTTCCCGGACCAGTTTGGACTTGACCATTTGAAAGACCCGGCCAAAATCCATCATATCGCGTTCATAATCCTTGGTCCGCGCTTCCAATAAAGTTTTGACCTCGTCATTCAGCCGGTCTTCCACCAGCAGGTCTTCCGTGATGATTGCCGAAATGATGGTTTCCAATTTTTCAGGCCGGTCTTCCCAGACGATAAAATCACCTTCAATGAGAGATTTCACCATTTGCTTTGACATGCGCTCGACGAGCTCTTTTTTTATCCGCATAATTTAGTGAGTTTACGTAATAAGAGCGGGAGACGGGGTTCGAACCCGCGACATTCAGCTTGGGAAGCTGACACTCTACCAACTGAGCTACTCCCGCAATGGGTTTATGATCCGTTTTTCCCCAATATTAGAATTAAATAATCTGAAGAGGTCTGGATATCTAGAATTTTCAACCCCTTCGCCTCGATTTCTTCGATCGACCGGCCCACCATTTTTTCAATGGCCTCTGCGCTTTCTTCATTGATATTCATAACCTTGACGCCGGTGATTTTATGATCGCTTAAGCTCATGATGATGAAATTAGTTTAACTCATTGAAAAA
>SMVS01000164.1 GCA_004357435.1 Nitrospina sp.
ACTCCCAGATGCAGTTTCTTGTTGACCGACCGGCCTTTCTCAATCGCCAACTCGATCAGCAAGCCGACGCCTTCCCGGTCCACACTCACAAAGGGATCTTCCGGCAAAATTCCACTGTCCAGGTAATGGGATAAAAAAGCGCCGGCATCGTCGCGGCTCAACCCGAATGTGGTCTGAGTGAGATCGTTGGTGCCGAAAGAAAAGAAATCAGCTTCCAGGGCGATTTTGTCGGCCGTGAGAGCGGCGCGCGGCAATTCGATCATGGTGCCCACTTTGTAATCTACTTTGACACCGGATTTTTCGATCACTTCACCCGCCACTTCATCAATCATGGCACGCACCACCCGGAACTCCTCCACATGACTGACCAGCGGGATCATGATTTCCGGAAGAACCTTGATCTCTTTTTTCACCAACTTGCAGGCCGCTTCCAAGATGGCCTGCACCTGCATTTTATAAATTTCCGGAAAAACTATTCCCAAGCGGCATCCGCGCAATCCCAACATCGGATTGAGTTCCTTCATCGATTCAATTTTTTTGGCCAGGACCGACGCCGGTTTTTTCATTTGCCGGGCCAGTGCTTTGATTTCACTGGGAACGCTGGGCAGAAATTCGTGAAGGGGAGGGTCCAGCAGTCGAATGGTGACGGGCAAACCTTCCATCACCCTGAATATTTCGGTGAAATCGGTCCGCTGAATGGGAAGCAGTTTTTTAATGGCCTCAGCGCGGTCCTTGGCCTTGTCGGCCACGATCATTTTGCGGACCAACAGAATGCGCTCCTCATCGAAGAACATGTGTTCGGTGCGGCACAACCCAATGCCTTGCGCGCCGAAGTTCCGGGCCACCAAAGCATCGTGCGGTGTGTCGGCGTTGGCCCGCACGTTGAGCCGCCGCATCTTGTCCGCCCACCCCATCACCTGTGTGAAAAAAACCGTCATCCGGGGTTTGGTGAGTTGCACCTGCCCCAACATGACACGGCCTGTCGTGCCGTCCAGTGTGATGGCATCGAACTGCTTGATGGTGTGACCGTTGAGCACGCATTTTTTGCGGCGGAGGTCGACCGCCAGCCCCGTCAACCCTGAGACACACGGTTTTCCCATGGCGCGCGCCACCACAGCGGCGTGCGAAGTCATGCCGCCTTTGGCCGTTAAAATTCCCTGCGAAACGCTCATGCCATGAATGTCCTCGGGAGAGGTTTCCATCCGAACTAGAATCACTTTTTCTTTTTTATCGGCCATCTGCTGAGCCATCTCCGGCGTGAACACAACTTTGCCGAAAGCGGCCCCCGGCGAAGCGCCGAGGCCCTTGCCCAAAACTTCGACCTTGGCTTTCGGGTCGATCATGGGATGAAAAATCTGGTCCACCTGCGTCGCCGGAATTCGCAACAAGGCCTCCTGCTTGCTGAGCAAACCTTCGTTCACCATGTCGACCGCGATTTTAATCGCGGCGGCGGCGGTGCGCTTGCCGGACCGGGTTTGTAACATATACAGCACGCCGTCCTGAATGGTGAACTCCATGTCCTGCATTTCCTTGTAATGCTTTTCCAGGACCTTGTAGATTCCCACCAACTCTTCGTAAATTTCCGGCATGTCCTGCTCCAGTTGCGAAATGGGATTGGGTGTCCGGATTCCCGCCACCACATCTTCGCCCTGAGCGTTGATCATGTATTCGCCGTAAAACTTTTTGTCGCCGGTCGCCGGATTACGGGTGAAAGCCACGCCGGTGGCAGAGGATTGACCCATGTTGCCGAACACCATGGATTGAATATTGACCGCGGTGCCGCCATCGTGCGAAATGCCCTGCAGTCGGCGGTAGGTGAACGCCCGCTCGGTGTGCCAGGAGTTGAACACCGCTTCAATGGCCAACCGCAATTGCTGGACGGGGTCTTCCGGAAACGGCTTGCCGGTCTTGCGCTTCACCAGAGCCTTGAAATCGCGGATCACCGCTTTCAAATCTTCCGCCGTGAGATCGGTATCGAACTCCACCTTTTTTTTGGTTTTACGGCGCGTCAAAATCGACTCGAAGAACCCGCCTTCCAATCCCAGAACCACGTTGCCGAACATGGCGATGAAGCGCCGGTAGCAATCGTACGCGAACCGGGCATTGTCGGTCTTGAGGGCCAGGCCCTTCACGGCTTTTTCGTTAAGCCCCAGGTTGAGAACAGTGTCCATCATTCCCGGCATGGAAGCGCGCGCCCCCGACCGCACCGAAAGCAACAGCGGGTCCTTAGCGTCTCCGAAAGTTTTACCCATCGTTTTCTGAAGGATTTTCAGATTTTTTTGAACTTCATCCCAGAGGGTGGGTGGAAAGGATTTGTCTTTATTAAAAAAAAAGGCACAGGCTTCGGTGGAGAGGGTGAATCCCGGTGGAACGTTGATGCCTAATAAAGCCATCTCGGCAAGGTTCGCGCCCTTGCCTCCCAGCAGGTCTTGCATGTCGGCGCGGCCTTCGGTTTTATCCGCGCCGAAAAAATAAACGTACTTCGCGACCATGAACTTCTTCTACCCCGATCCTGGCTCCTGAATGTTTAAAAGATAGCTGCTGAAAACGAGCCACAGGTTACCAAAACCTGCGCCATTTTCAACTTTTTTTGAGAACGATGCGCGAAAAGTCCGCCAGGGGGGTGAACAGCTGGGAAATGCTGTAAAGGAGAGCCATCCGGTTTTTCTGCAAAGCCGCGTCTTCCACGTTGACCATGACGGTATCGAAAAACGCATCGACGGAATCCTTGATTTCAACGATAGTGGCCAAGGCGAGGGCATAATCGTGTTGGTTCACAAAGTTTTGAACCGGGCTCCTGATTTCCAAATACTTGGCGTGGAGTGCTTTTTCCGCGGGTTCCTTTAAAAGTTTCGGATCGACCGCGGTCGTAACATCGTCCGTCAGTATACTGACCACCCGCTTGAAAGCCGTCGCCAGGGTTTCAAAATAAGGTTGCTGTTTCATATCCGAGAGCGCGGCCACTTTATCGCGCACGTTCTTGAAGGTATCGATACCGGTGGACAGCACGGCGTCGATGGCATCGTAAGGATAATCTTCTCCGGTCAATAGAAATTTGAGGCGTTGCGAAAACAAATCAAGGGTGTGCCGGCGGATTTCCTCCTGCGACAACTTGGCTTTCTGCGCTACCGCCTCGATGGCGGAAGTGATCATGCGGTCGAAATCCGCTTGCCAGCCGTGCGCCAATACTATTTGGATGATGCCCAACGCGTGGCGGCGCAACGCGTAGGGATCCTCCGATCCCGAAGGGATCAGGCCCACGCTAATACAACCCACAATGGTATCCAGTTTATCAGCGAGGGCCACCAATGCCCCCGGCCGGGTGACGGGCGGCGCGTCGCCGGCGAAAGCGGGCTGGTAATGCTCCTGAATGGCCAGCGCCACGCCTTCTTCTTCTCCGGCATGCCGGGCGTAGTAGCCACCCATCACACCTTGAAGCTCGGGAAACTCGTAAACCATTTGCGAGTTCAAATCGGCTTTACACAACCGGGCGGCGCGCTCGGCAATTTTCACATCCTCCGGACACCACCGGTTGCCCAAATCCACCACGAGGGCCACAATGCGCTCGACCTTCTCGTACGACGTGCCGAGGTCTTTTTGGAACACCACGCCTTGCAACGACTCGACAAAATCCTCCAGCTTGCGCTTTTTGTCTGCGTCATAGAAAAACCGGGCGTCCTCCAACCGCGCCTTCAACACACGCTGGTTGCCCTGCTGAATTTCCGGGCCGTCGGCTTTCATGTTGCTGATGGTGATGAAATACGGCAAAAGTTTGCCGTCCGCCCACACCGGAAAGTATTTCTGGTGATGCTTCATGGTGATGACCAGCAACTCTGCCGGCAATGCCAGATATTTTTTATCGAACTCACCGCGAATGGCCACCGGGTACTCCACCAAATGGACCACCGTGTCCAACAATTCTCGGTCCTCCTCGACGGTGCCGCCCACGGCTTTGGCCAAAGCCTGCACCTGCTCTTTGATTTGGGTCCGCCGCGCTTCCGGATCGACCATGACGAAATGCGAATCGCACTTTTTAAGATACGTTTTCAGGCTGTCAAAGCGGAAAGCCTGGGGTTTCAAAAAGCGGTGGCCGTAAGACGTATCGCCGTTGGCGATGCCTTCAAACTCGAACGCCAGCGGTTTGCCATCGAACACCGTGGCGATCCAGTGGATCGGCCGCGCAAAGCCAAGGCTTCGATCGGACCAGCGCATTTTTTTGGGGAAGGGCAGGTCCTTGATCAACTGCGGCAGATAGTCACTAAGAATTTTAGCTGTTGGCTGGCCGATCTGCTCCACGCGGGCGGCGATCACCTCGCCTTTGGCAGTTTTTTCCTTGATGAGATCCGCCACCGCTACGCCTTTGCCCCTGGCAAATCCGAGCGCCGCCTTGGTCGGGTTGCCGTCCGCGTCGTAGGCCACCTTCACGTTGGGACCGTGATGGGTTGCCACCACATCCTTCTGCCGGACTTCAATGTCCGGCACGTACACAACCAGGCGGCGTGGTGTGCCCATAGTCTGCGGCGCTCCCGCCTGCAACCGGTTCTTCTCGAAAAATTCAGCGAGGTTTTTGCTGAGGGCCGTCAACGCCGGGGGGATGTACCCCGCTGGAATCTCCTCGGTGCCAATTTCAAAAATCAAGTCGGGCATGGAACGTCCAGAACAAAATTGAATAAAATGTCAAAGCCAGAATTTAATCAGACTGCACCGTCAAAGTCAACGCCGGCCAGGAGCCGCCGGCGAAGCGCCGGGGCAAACCAGCGTGCCGCTGGAGGCATCGGGTCAGACTTTGATAGGCACCCAATAGTTGCGGGGCATAATCAACTCCCCTGGAATACAGCTTCGTTGTCCTTCACCGAAAGAATGAAATCATCCATCTCCTCAGTAAAGGGTGCCGCTTTGTCGTAATCAACGCACTCAGGGGTAGTAATTTTGTAGTACACAGTCTCAACCAAGTGATCTGTCATAATTAGCTTGAATTAAAAGGGAGGCGCTTACCCATTTTGCTCCGGGCCTTGCCCGGTCAATCATCGGCCTCCTCCACGAGGGGGCGTTGGGCGCGCTTGACAATGTCTTTATCGAAGTAGTTGGTGGACATACCGGCATCGAGCACGATGCCCTGGGCGTTGATGCCGCTCGACCGTCCGCTCAGCAGAAACACCGCGGCGTTGGCCACCTCGCTGGTGGTCAGCGCCTGCTTGCGCAGGGTGAGTTGCTCGGCATGCAGGTAGGAATCAACGTAACCGGGAATCCCGGCGGAGGCCGACGATTTGAGGAGTCCGGCATTGACCGAATTGAACCGCACCCTGGAAAAACCGCTGAACGATTTCGCCAGAAAACACAGGGAAGAATCCAGCGCCGCCTTGGCCGGTCCCATGTACCCGTAATTCTCCGCCGCCATGCGCGTGGTCGAAATGGAAACGGTCACCACGGAGGCGTCGTTGTCGAACAAATCCTTGAAGGTGTTGGACAGATTGATCAGCGAATAACAGGACACATCGACGCATTGCAGGAAATCTTTTTTGGAGGTTTCATGGAAGGGCTTCCAGCCTTCGGAGTAATTGGCGAAGGCGATGGAATGCACGAGGCCGTGCAAGGTGTCTGTTTCATTAGCCACCTCTTTTTTCAGCCGTGCAATTTCCTCAGGCTTCTCGACATCGCACACCAACACGGTCGACGGCGCGACCAGGGCGCTAACGCTTTGTTTGCGTGCCTCGGTGCGAACGCTGTAAATCACGCGCGCTTTTTGTTGCGTGAGCAGTTTGCCAATGTGAGTGGCCACGCTTTTTTTATTGGCGGCGCCGACCACCAGAAACGTTTTGCCTGCCAGTTCCAGAAAACTCATGACGCGTCCT
>SMVS01000165.1 GCA_004357435.1 Nitrospina sp.
CCAAAATGAGAGAAACCACTGGAGTCATATGAAAAAACACCGCACCCAGCAGTATTCCCGCGCAAAAACTGATCAAAAGACGAAAGGTGTTCTGCGACCACACCTTGATAGTGGGAATCCATCCGCCGATCAGCGTGACGACAAAAATAAAGCCCAGAAAAATGTAAATCAGGGTGTTGTCCATTAAAAATCCATTGTGTAGAGAAAATCTGGCGGGCTTGCCCCGGAGCAAAAGGGTCTGCACTCTGTCCCGCGCCCAGCAATTGTTGGGCAGGGTTCCGAGAGTCACCCTTTCGCCCGGCGGCACGCAGGCCCGAGGGGCCTGATGAGCGCGTCAGTATACCTTATTTGATGAAGCGAGAATTATGTTTTCAAACCTTTGATGTAAAAAAAACCGCTGGGTCTCTAATTTTTTCTATACAACGTAATTTTTTCCAACTCCCGCGCAAAAGGTTCTCCTACCCAACGTCCATTTTCATGTGATACAATTTTACGATGATAATTTCTCATTATATTGCCCTGTTCGGCACACCCGCGAGTTCCAATAGAAGGATTTTTTTCTTATGATCGGTATCATCCTCGCAGGCGGCAGTGGCGTCCGGTTCTGGCCCTGGAGCCGGGAGAGCCTCCCCAAACAGCTTCTGAAAATTTCCGGTGAGAATACTCTCATCCAAGAGACCCTCAAGCGTTTGCTGCCGATCATTCCTATTGAAAACATTTGGGTGGTGACCAATGAGAAACACGCTTTTAAAACCCGTGACCAGCTCAAGCATTTGGGGTTCGATCCGCAAAATCTGCTGGCGGAGCCGGTAGGCAAAAATACCGCACCCGCCATTGCGCTAGCCGCCGAGTGGTTCAAGGACCGAAAAGATGAAGTGCTTGCCATTTTTCCAGCGGACCACATCATCAAAGACCCCGAATCCCTGCACACCGCTTTAAAACAGGGCGAGGCCATCGCCGCCCAGGGTTATCTGGTCACCCTCGGCATCCGCCCTGCCCGTCCCGAGACCGGTTACGGTTACATCAAAAGCGGCGCATCATTAACCGACTTCGCCTTTCAGGTCGAACGGTTTATTGAAAAACCAGATCTATCCACCGCCAAAAAATTCATGGAAGCAGGCGATTACTATTGGAACGGCGGCATATTTCTTTGGCAGGTCGCCACCATCCGCGCAGAACTGCAACGCCATCTACCGGACATCTTCAACGGATTGGACGGCATCAATTCACACCTCATCGATTCCGGAGGCCATCGGCCTTATCGCGTTCTCGATACCCAGGGCCAGGAAATTTATGAATCCCTGCCCTCGATCTCCATCGACTACGGGATCATGGAGAAGTCTGACAAGGTGGCGGTGGTCCCAACATCCATGCAGTGGAGCGATGTCGGGTGCTGGAACGCGATTGAGGAAATTTCGGTGAGCGATGCACAGGGCAACATCCTGTCCCCGAATGTGTTTCAACTTGATTGTTCCGGCTCCATCATCAAATGCGACGGTCGGATGATCGCCGCCCTTGGACTGAAAGATTTGATCGTGATCGACACTCCGGACGCCCTGTTAGTGTGCCCCAAGGACCGGGCGCAAGAAGTCAAGCAACTGGTCGAACTGATCAAGACACATGATCGCAAAGAAACCAAAACCCACACCACCGTGGACAAACCGTGGGGTTCATACACCGTGCTTGAGCAGAAGGACGGTTACTTGTTGAAACGGATCGACGTTTTGCCCGGCGAACGGCTCAGTCTGCAATCGCACCAGCATCGTAGCGAGCATTGGGTGGTCACTGCTGGACGGGCAGAAGTACAGTGCGACGATAAAACTTTTATCCTCGAAGCCAATCAAGCGACCTTCATCCCCAAAGGCTCCCGCCACCGGCTCAGCAATGTCGGCGATACTTTGCTCGTCCTGATTGAAACCCAGATAGGCGACATCCTCGATGAAAACGACATCACCCGTTACAACGACCTCTACGGCCGGGCACAAGCCTGAGTAAAAGGCTGTCATCTTGCCTGAGTTCAGGACCGATAAATTCTTCTATCCACACTCCACAACCATTTTGCCTTTGGATTATTTCAGGAGTTTAAGAAGACTGCCGGCGGCGTAGGCCCGGATCACCAGTTGGGAATCTTCCAGCATCGGGATCAGCAGTTGAAAGGCCGCCGCTCCGCCCATCATCCCGGTGGCTCGCACCGCCGCGGTGCGCACTCGTGAATTGGGGTCCCGCAAGGCCGTCGCCAACAATTGCGGCCGCTGGGCGATGGCGATATCGCCAAGAATCCGCGCGCTACTGCTCCGCACTCCGAAATCGGAATGGTGGATCGATTCTGCAAAAACATTCTGGCAATCCCCGCCCCCTGCGCGGTGAATGGCGATGGCCGCTGACAGTTTCACCATCGGGTCCTGATCGGCGCAAAAGGGTTTCAACTTCTCAATCGCGGCTTGCGGGGGAAGGTAACCCATCTCCAATACGGCCTGTTGACGCACCCGCGGGTTGGCGTGCCGGCTCAATCGTTCCAAAGGTCGCAGAAGTTCGATATCCGCACGCTCGCCAATGGCTTTTAAACTGTACGACACGATTTCATCTTCCTTCTCATCCAACAAACGCACCAGATGGCCTAAAGTTTTGTCAGTGCGGATTTTTCCCAGGTAGCTGATGGCCTGGTAGCGGTTCACCACATCGCCGCCTCGCAGTGAATCAATAATTTCCTCCAGATATTCCAACTCGCCCAGGCGGTACAAGGCAAATGCGGCGGCCAGACGCACCATCCGGTCCGGCGCCTTGAGCATGGAGCGAATCGCTTCCCGGGAATCGCCATCGCCCAATTCTGAAAGAATATCCAACGCCGCAATTCGCACCCACATGTTGGAGTCCTCAATGAGTTTGCGGGCGATGGTTTTGGTGTGATCCTTGGAGATTTTTTGGATGCCCTGCACAGCGAACAACCGGGTGGTCGGGTAAAAATCCCGGCTTCCCTTTTCCAAAAGTGGGATCAGTTCCGGGTCTTTGGAATCCCCGGCGGCACGCATGGCGCCACTGCGCACAAACGCTTCTTCACTGGCCATGGCCTCTTTAAGAATCGAGTGGCAACGGTCACGGATGCTGGCGATTGCCGCTGTCGGTTTTTTTTCAGAATCAAGACCCACCGATTCCCCGGCAGACAGGAGGGGACTGTCCAACAGCAGGACCATAATAATCACTCCAATTTTAGTGCTCCAAGGCATGCGACAAAACCTCCCGGCCAAATTTTATTTTATTTTTCCAAAGGCATGGGGCCCCTTCCAGGTCCCTGGTGAAGGCTTGTACCGCCTGTTGATATAACCGCGCGGGACCCGTTTTCCCGCGGTGGGTGAACCCCGCCTGCAAGATGCAACACTTTTGAATCAACATCTCAAGCGCCCAGCGACGGCGTTCGCCCGTCAGATTATTTTGGGACAGCAACTTATTCAAAGCATACACGCGAAAACAATCCATCCCCCAATATTTTTTCGAGAGCTGGTCCGCGTGCCCACCGGTTTTCACGATGAGTTTCTGCGAAATGAAATGGACCGGGTAGCGAGCGGTCAGCCGCAACCATAAATCATAATCCTCGCAAGCCGGTAGGGATTCATCAAATCGTCCGATCTTACCGAGCACCTCGGATGTCATCATCACCGAGGAAGGACTGATCAGGCAAAGCGGCAGGCAATGTTTGAATATGTCTCCCGAATATTTTTGATGCTTCTTTTTAGGGTTCACCCGGACCCCGTTACGGATCCAGATTTCATCCGTGTAACTGGCCATGTCTTGTGGATGAGATTGCATCCAACGCCATTGAACTTCCAGCTTGTCGGGTGTCCAGCGATCATCCGAATCCAGAAAACAAATATAAGGAGCCCGGGCCTGCTCCAATCCCAGATTACGGGCACAGGAAACCCCGGATTTTTTTTCATTGCGGAGTAAAATCAGGTGGGGAAACTCTGCCAGGACCTGAGCCGTGCCATCGGTCGAGGCATCGTCCACCAGGATCAATTCGAAATCCTGAAAGGTTTGCTCCATCACCGATGTCAAAGCGTTTCGTAAACACCAGGCTCGATTGTGAGTGGGCAGAATTATAGAAACTCGGGGAGAGCTTGCGGTCATTTTTCCTTCCTGATATTGGAGAAACTATTTTTCAACGGCATCGTTTGCAGGTGTTTTTTTGGATACTTTCCGGGTGAGGGCCAATAAGCTCGTAGAAAACCCGGACATGGGAATTTCAACAGCAAAATCCTTGACAAAACAGCAAATTTCCCATATTACTACCTGTTTCTCTGAATTTAGTGATAAAATAGCTCCGGTTTTTTGGAGTATTTTTCCCTACTCCAAAGAATCCATCAACCACTTTTTTGTTTTTAAAGAGAAAATTCATGGAATTTAATGAGATCACCAAGCTTTTTAAAACGGACCTGGTGCAGGTTGAGAAGGTCCTGAGAAAAAATTACTGGTCGGATATTCCGTTAGCTCCGGGAATTGGCGATTACATAATGAACGGCGGCGGCAAAAGAATTCGGCCGCTTCTTTTATTGATCAGTTCACGATTGTGTGGTTTGGAGCTCAGCGAATCGGTAATCAACCACTGTTGCGTGGTTGAATACGTTCACGCCGCCACCCTGTTGCATGACGATGTGGTCGATGAGACCACGGTGCGGCGCGGCAGTGAAACGGTCAATTCCAAATGGGGTAGTGACGCCAGCATTCTGATTGGCGATTACTTGATCGCCCGTGCCATTAAATTACTTTCTGACGATATCAATCCAAAAATTTTCAAGGCATTCGGCCGCTCAGCCAGTATTCTGGTGGAAGGCGGGTTGCTTGAATTTTCCCACGCCCGCGAAATTAATGTGACCGAAGAACACTGCCTGGATGTGGTGTTCCGAAAAACCGCCTCCATCATGGAACTGAGCTGTCAGTTGGGCGGATTGCTGGCCGACACCGAACCCGCCGCTGAACAGGCCCTCATGGAATTTGGCAAAAATTTCGGAATCGCTTTCCAATTGATTGACGATGTGATGGACTACGATGGCGACCCCGTGCTATTGGGAAAACCAGTGGGCACCGATTTCAAGGAAGGCCACGTCACCCTGCCATTATTATATCTTTACCAAAAAGCTGATTCCGCCCTGAAAAATGAAATCGAGCAGTTCATAAAAAATGAGGCCATCGGCCAAAAAGAGTTGGATTACATCGTCGAACGCATGCAGGAGGTCAAGGCTCTCGAATATTCCCTGGACCTGGCCCGCAGTTACTTGTCCAAAGCCAAACAGGCTCTAAATTCTTTTGATTTTCCCGCTCCTGAGCTCCGCGCCGCCCTGGAAGGCATTGCCGATTATATCATTGAAAGGCATAAACCCTCTAAAGCCTCACTGACACCCACCACCGGTGTATAAAAACTTCGCTCACTAAACCACAGTTTTTTCACATTCCATCTCCGGCAGTCCGATCAGTAGACCTCTTCTTAAAATGAAGGGCTGTTATTTTTTTAAAAATATTTAATGGATGGGAATGCCGTGGTACTCCAGTGAGGCACAGAAAAGGGGGAAAGGGAGGCCCCCCGTATGGCCGCAGTGAGGTCGATCGAAGATCCAAAAAAAATTGGCCCGGCTGAAAGACCCAATTAAAAACGGGTTCTGGTAACCGCATCGGTCAAAGGGAATGGACCCTGTCATTTTATCCGGGCGATCCGGATAAAATGACAGGCACCAAAACAGGAAGCGTCTTAACCGACGTAGGTAACCTTGCTGGCCGGGGTTCGTGTGTCCATATTTTTTCCGCGGTTGGTGTGGTCTTCAATTTCCGCGGCACAGCCAATCATCCGGCCATACAGAAAAGCGGTGAAGCTGGCCGACTCAATGTCTTTTTCCTTAATCTTGCCTGCCTGGTAATCCGACCAGACCACCTTGAGCAATATCACCGCGATCACCGCATCAATGTTGACGCAATAAACGTTTTTGCTGACCTTGTTTTTATACAAGGCCTCCACCAGGTGATGATAAAACTCGAGAAATACATTGTACAATCCCTTCTCCTTGAAAAGTTTTTGCACATAGACTTCGCGCGGATCAAAGTTGACATCCTTGCCCTTGAAGATGGGATGATTGATGCAGGGCACCTTGGCATATTCCAAGTGGCCCAGCTCTTTTTGCTCTTTTTTGTATTTCGCGTACTGGACGGCATAATCCGTGGCCAGCTTTTCCAAATCAACCCCGTGGTTGGGGTCCGCGGGATCTTTCATGGACGTGTTTTTAAACTGTTCCATGAGAAAGGCCGCCGCTTCATACCCGTTGCCGCCATGAGCAAATCCCGTGTGAGTCATGAAACCGATGAAGCTTTTATTCACCTGAACCCGCTCCGGTTGTTCCGGTCCGTCGGCGCTGACCGCCCCTTTGGAGCCTTGCGCTGATATCGTGCCCGGCCCATTGGTGATGATCAGACCCAGCAAAACCTGAAACTCGAACAACTCGCCTTCTGTAGGCTCCCGCCCTATCAGCGCCATAAAAGCGGTTTTGGTGAAACTAAAATTGGGAATGAGGTCTTTCATTTTCACTCCACAAAAACTGTCTTCAGCATGCCGCTCGGCAGGCGCTCCGACTCCCACCATGGTACTGAAAATTTTTCCGTACCAGGGGAGGGCCACCAGAGTGGTCTGTGATATCTTTTTTTGTCTCAAGCTGGGCCAGGCCACCGTCGTCCAAGCCGCCGCCACCAGCGCGTCCATGGACAGGTTACCTTTCTCCTGTTTGGCAAAATCCTGGAGGAAGGTGAAGAACACGGATGAGCCCAACTTGGAGGCCGCCTCCAGCATGAGCGGAGCGCAATGATCTTCCCCGGAAGTCAGAAAAACATCCTTGTGAGCCGCCGCCGCCTGCAACACGTCCTTGGTATCGAAGGCGGCTTCCGGGTCGTCCATCTCGGTCAATTTGAACAGCTCCAAAAGAGCGGACGACGCGGCCATGGCCTTCTCAGCGGTTTTTTTACCGACGATGGAGACCGCCGCCGACAACACCGTGTTGGGCGAATTGCCATTGGCGCGGGAAGCTTCTGCCGCCATCAGGGTGGGTTCGCCATGCTGATTGACGTAGGCGTTCAAAACCAGGTTGATCAATCCCCGGCCAAAATCGCTGGGGTATTTCTTGGTCATCGCATGGACCAGGTTTTCCTCGAAGGATTTCTGGGAAGCGTCTAAAATGGAAGTGTTATGAATTTGGGACACTTGGGTTTTGGGATCCATTCTGGAAGCGCCGCTGGCATCTTTAAGCGTTTCTCGTGAAAACTGGGCTCCGACCTGCAGTCTGAGGTTTTTAATCTGCTCGTTGTAGGGTTCAATCGCCTCCACCGGCGCCAAATCCAATTCTTTGGGCAGTTCAATGCCGTTGTTGTTGGCAAACCAGCATTTCAACGACAAATTACCGCGCGGCGCAAAATCGGGTTTCTCACCATTGAGAGCCATCACATGGGTGAGGGCTTCCGGGATGTCAGCAATGTTGGTCACCAACGCCCCTTTCTTGGAACATACCGGATTCTGCGGCGTGAAAATTTCCTTCACACCAAAGTAGTCCATGAACCAGTTTTCCTTGGCAATCGCGTCGTCCCCGGCGCCCGCCAACGACCCGGCGTGGCCGCAGGATTTGGTCAGCTTCGATTTCCACCGGCCGACCACGCAGGCGACGATCGGCTTGTCGGACTGGATATTTTTTTCATAGGTGCCGCCGGGCTCACTGTAAAGAACAGCGGCTTTTGTTCGGTCATCATTATTGAGCGCATAAATGAATTCTTTGGGGCCGTACTGAATATAAACGTCCTTGCCGCTGGACACGGAAGTGGTGGTGCCCCAGCCGGCCGTCGCCAGATAAACGGCGATGGTGGTGGTGAAGTTTCCCGAGTTTGAAAAGATGGCCGTCGATCCCTTGATCAAAGATTCATCGGGGTGACTGCCCCCCAAGGCTCCGCCAATGCGAACCTTGTTCCAGGAATCGGCAAGACCCAGGCAGTTGCCGCCGAACAGGTCCACGCCATTGGTCTGGCAAATCGCCCGCATGATCCGGGAATCCTTGACCGACACTTTTTCAGTGAGGACGATGACTTTTTTTAGTTTGGGATTCTGACGCACCGCTTCGGCGACACCATCCTTGACTCCGGAAGGCGGCAGATAAACCACGGCGGTGTTGAATTC
>SMVS01000020.1 GCA_004357435.1 Nitrospina sp.
GGCCGATGTGATTTCCGGAAAAGTTGGTGCGGCTGAGCTGGAAGGAAAAATCGTTTTTGTGGGCGCCACCGCCGCCGCGATCCATGACCTCCACACAACTCCGTACGGCCCTCTCTTCCCCGGCGTGGAAGTCCATGCCAGTGTGGTCGAAAATATCATACAGAGCGATTTCCTGATGCGCCCTGCCTGGGTTCGGATGCTGGACATGAGCATGATATTGGGCACGGGAATATTTTTGGCGGTGATTTCCCTGTTCGTCGGTGCGCTGAGTTCGGCGGTTTTATTGGCCGCCGGAATCATAACTTATCTTTCCGTCGATTATTATTTGTTCACCGAGAAGGGACTTTGGATTCATTCCGTTTACCCGGTATTCTCTCTGTTGCTGGTTTACTTTGGGATCACCTTGTACCGGTTCATGTTTGAGGAGAAAGAGAAACGTTTCATCCGGGAAGCCTTCAGTCAATACCTGGCGCCCACCGTGGTGAAACGTCTGGTGGAAAACCCGGGTCTGCTCGATCTGGGCGGCGAGCGCAAGATTCTGACGGCGTTTTTTTCCGATGTGGCGGGGTTCTCCACGATATCCGAACAACTCTCGGCGGAAAAGCTCGTTGAACTGCTCAATTTCTATTTGACGGAGATGACGGACATCATCCTTGATTACGAGGGCACGGTGGACAAGTTCGAGGGCGATGCCATCATCGCCTTTTTCGGTGCGCCTATTTCGTATGACGACCATGCCAAGCGCACCTGTTGGGTCGCTATTGACATGCAACATAGATTGGCGGAAATGAGAAAACAGTGGAAAGCCGAAGGTCAGCATGAGTTGTTCATGCGGATTGGCATCAACACCGGCGAAGTGGTGGTGGGCAACATGGGATCGAAGAATCGCATGGATTATACTATGATGGGAGACTCGGTCAACCTGGCGGCCCGTCTCGAAGGAGCCAACAAGCAATACCAGACTTATACGATGATCAGCGAGTTCACCTACGCGCACGCCAAAGATACGATAGAAGTCCGCGAACTGGATTGCATTCGCGTGATGGGCAAAAAACAACCGGTTGGAATTTACGAGTTGCTGGGGAAGAAGGGAAGCATGGATGAAACCATCCGCCAGATTTTACCGTTTTACCAGGCCGGGTTGGAGCATTACAAAAGTCAGCGTTGGGAGGAGGCCATCACCGCTTTCGAGAAGGTCTTGAACATTCATGAAGACGACGGGCCTTCGCTGACTTATTTTGAACGGTGCATCACGTTTCAGACCAACCCGCCCCCCAGAGATTGGGATGGGGTTTTCGTGATGACCAGTAAATAGAAAGGGTTGATCGTGGTTTTGGGAGAATTTTTGATTGAAAAAAATATTGTCCGGGAGGAAGATCTACTCAAGGCTCTGGACGTGCAAAGGGCGCAACAAATCCCGTTGGGACAACTGGCCGTGAAAGAAGGGTTTCTGGAGCCGAAACAACTTTTTAAAATCCTGACCGCGCAAAGGGAACAGGGCAATGGCGGAGGCCATTTGGGGATGGTAGCGGTGGATATGGGGTTCATGACTCTGGAAAGGATGGAGGCATTGGTCAAGATGCAAACCGAGACCAGCGAACTCCTCGGAGATATTCTGGTGGAGCAGGGGTCTCTCACCCGTAGTGAACTGCTCCTGGCGCTTAAAGAGTTTCGCTCTGCAGGCAGTTGATCGCTATCCTGCTACTGGCAACCGTAGAATTATTTTATGATTCCCCGAGTTTTCCAAGACGGAAATTTATGTATAATAACCCGTCCATCGTTCCGGTTATGGATCGGGAATGAATAGCAACCGCAGGGCGTGAACCAGGTAAGGAGATTCCGTTGAAAAATAAAAAACAGATCGGCAAAGCCCTTGGCCGCTTGCCCAGTGGTCTTTTCATTGTCACCGCCCGTTATGAAGATAAAGAGGATGCAGTCTTGGCCAGTTGGGTCAACCAGTGTTCATTTGAGCCACCGGCAGTCACCATCATGCTGGCCACCCTGCGACCGGCCCGGTTGCTGGTGGAAGCCTCCAACGCCTTCACGCTCAATATACTGGGGAAAGATTCCAAAGACCTGCTCAAGCATTTCTTTAAAGCGCCTGAGCCGGGTGTCTCAATTTTTAAAGGATTGAAAGTGAGTTCGGGCCACCATGGGATTAAAATTTTGGATGACGCAGTGGCTTGTTTGGAGTGCGAAGTGGCTGAACAAGTGCCGGTGGGGGATCACGTCCTGTACATTGGTGAAATCGTGAATGGCAAAATTCTGGCAGGAGGGGAACCCTACACCCATGTCCGGGATAACGGGTTCAACTACTGAAGAAGAACAGCATGCTTCAACCCTCCAGGCCGATCATTTTCAGGATTTCGGTCCGGGTGAGCGCCCAATAGACAAACAGCACCAGAAAGATCACGCCCCCGACCGTGGCGCTCACCATGATGATCAGCCGCTTTGGATTTTCCTCGTAAAATTCTTTTACATCCACCGCAAAACTTTCGGCCAAACCTTCGTCCGGATTTTTTTTGAAGGTTTTGTCGATAGCATCCCTGCTGTAAATGATGCCGAAGATGATCACAATGATCAGTATTTCTATTGCGCCGATCATGGTCCTGGTTATTCCGCTTGGGTTTTAATGATTTTTAAAGGGATCTGTTCGGATTCCCGCTGAATGAATTTTTTTGGCACCGGAATGCCCGACCCTCCAAAGGCACAGCGAAATCCATAGTCCTCCAAGGGTGTCCCCGGATAACTATTATTCCTAAAAGAGGCGTAAACAAAGGACCGCAGATCCCTCCAGGAACCGCCTTTCAATACTTTGAATTCTCCGCCGACTCTTCCCTTGGGATTCATTTTATGAGATTCGTTCTCATAATACTCCCGATCATACCAGTCGTCCACCCATTCTTTGACATTCCCCAGTAAATGATACACGCCAAATGGACTTTGCCCTTCGGGCATGGAGTCCACGGGAACCATGACATGAGGACCGGTTTCATCCGTCCAGGCCTGGTTGTAACGAACTCGTTCGGAGGAAAGCCGGGCGTTTCCCCAGGGGAAAATAAAACCGTCACGACCGCGGGCCGCTTTTTCCCATTCCGCCTCCGTGGGAAGCCGTTTGTTTTTCCATCGGCAAAATTCACGAGCGCCGTACCAGGACACGTTGTTGACGGGATAAGACTCAAAACCTTCCCGCGCATGAAAGGTTTTATTGAAAGCCACTGTTCCAAACGGGGTGAGCAAAAAATACTTTTTATGGAACTCAACGGCATTTAAAAACTCCGCAAACTCTGCCGCCGTGATCTCATATTTATCGATATGGAATGTGTCGAGGTAAACCTTGTGCTCTGGGAATTCATCTTGGCCGTGGTCGTTGGATCCCATAATGAAATTCCCTTTGGGAATTTCAATCATATTTTCGGTAGCGGTTTCATCTTTGGTTTGGTCCAGCAGTTGTCGAGCTCGATCGCCGAACGCTCCCTTCGGTTGACGATTGAGATACCGTTGCAACCAAACCCGGCCTTTGCCGGCTTGGCCGCCTTCGATCAATATCCAGCCAGCGAAGTAAAGCAGTTCGTCATCGTCTGGATAGTTTTGGGAAGCGACGTTCAAATCCGCCACCATGCTTGCCACGGCTTTGGGATTTTTTTGATCGAGGACTTTCCGGTACCATTTTTCCGCGATAGAAAATTGTTTTTTCAGCGCCTGATACAACCCCAGGTTCATGTAGGCCAAAGGCTGGATGGGAGTTTCCTCTTGGGCCGTTGCCAGGCCGTTGGCGGTCCACTCAATGGCTTGATCTATTTTTCCCTGGCGGTAATGGGTCCAACCGAGTTGTACATAGTTTTCGAGAACCTCCGGTTGTTTGGAAATCAGATATTCAAATTGCACGATGGCTTTATCAAAATCCTCCATCCGGTAATAGGTTTCCGCCAAACGCTCGTTGACCTCGACGCGGGTGGGGAAGCGACGCTGTACCTCCTGAAACTGTTGCAAGGCCAATTTCCAAACGCCCATCTCCAGATAAATGGTTCCGATATTTATGAGAAGGCCGAACTGTCCGGGCTGGAGCTCGCTCATGATTTTTAAATGCAACAGCGCGCCCGCATAATTTTTTTGTTCCATGTACAAACGGGACAAGACATCATGGACGGGAACAAAAGCCGGATTGAGTTGCGCGGTTTGCAGAAATGCCGCAATGGATTTTTCATGCTTGCCCGACTCGGAAAGCGCAAGGCCCAGGTTGAACAGGGTGGACATGTTGTGAGGGTCAGCTTGTAGGGCCTGTTGATAGGTCTTGATGGCCAGGTCGAACTGTTTCATTTCGGAATAAACATTGGCCAGGTTGTTGAGCGCATCGATCGACTGCGGATTGATCTCCACCGACTGCTTCAAATAAAATTCGGCATCCTGCCTGCGGGCGCTTTTGTAATGAGTCATGCCGACATTGGAAAAATAAGCACCCAAAGTTTGTTTCTTGTTCAGGTTCTGCAGGAAATAGGTGGATTGCGGGGACACCCCAAAACGTTGTCGGTAATAATTATCAGGGAAGGTGGCGCCACCCTGTGTGGTTTCAATATTGATCTTATGACTGGCGGATTGATAACGCACAAAAAAGTGATTGGGAAGCGGCACGCCATGCAACGGCAAACCGAGCCGATCGCCAATGATGAGGTACAGCAAAGACAAGTTCATGCAATAGCCTTGCTTGCCTTCCAGCAAGCCATGCAGAAAGATCTCCGAAGGGCGGACGGGAATTCCCTGCGCGTCCACGGAATCGGTGTAACGATAGCCATAAACCTTGTGGATGACCTCCCGCAACACCTGAACCGTGGTTTCCGCGGAAGGGTTATGCCCCAGGCGTTGGCGCACGGTTGCCGTCAATTGGTCAAGTTCATTGCGCAAGGCAGGCGAGTCGATGGAGGAATCCCAATGTTTTGACACCAGAAGCAGGGTTTCAGTCAGATCGATTTGGTATGCCGGCTCGGATAAATGCGCTTTCAATTGTTCGGGTATGGACGCGGCGGGGGCAGGGGACGCTTCCACTCCAACGGCAACACCCAGGAAAAATAAAATGAACAGGACAATATGTTTGCGGGCAAATTCAAATGGGGTATTCATGGGACTTCCAAATTATGGGGACGGTTGAAATTCTGCTTTTATTATATCAAATGATAATGGCGGTGGTCGCGGGATTGACACTCCCATTCACGCGATATAAATTCCACCTCGAGATTTCCACCAGTGAAAAAATTTGTTCGGTCATTCCCTTCGCACCAGCCAGCCTTCTAAAAACAGCATCAAGGCCACCATCAGGAATAAGGGGGTGGTCAGGTTTGTCCCCTCTCCCATGGTGACGCTGTGCAGTTCGTCAAAATCCCGGACTTGTTGCACGGGTATTCCGGAAAAAAGTTCTCGGATTTCGTTTTCGGAAATTTTTCCAGAAGTGGATTCCGCGGGGTCTATATTGATCGTGAAGTTGGCAAATCGTCTGGCCCCGGCCGGCAATCGCGTTACCAAGTTCTCCGCTATATTTTCTGGGGACACCGCCTGCGATGATCCCGCGGGGTGGTACATTCGGTAGGCCCCTGGAATCAAGGTGTCTTTAAAAA
>SMVS01000021.1 GCA_004357435.1 Nitrospina sp.
TCGTCGATACCATCCACCTGGCCGATTTTGTAACGGCGGTGTTGTTTGGTTTCCACTCTGCCGTTCTGGAACACGACCATGGACCCGACCGCGTTGGTGCCGAAGGTGTTGGAGATGTCGAACCCCTCGATCACCGCCGGGAAGTTTTTGAGCCCGAGGCTCTCCTGCAATTCTTCCAGACTGCGGGTGGCGACATCGCCCTGATCGACCTCGTTGCGCAGGGCGAAGCGCGCGTTTTCGTCGGCCATCATCACCAGCTCACGCTTTCTGCCTTTGCTCGGCACCTCGATAAGCACCCGGCTCTTTCTTTTTTCGGACAGCCAGCTCTGGATCAGGTCGATGTCCTCGACCGGATACGGCAACAGGATTTCCTCGGGCAGGACCGGCTCGTCGGCGTAGTATTGTTTCAGGAACGCACTGAGAGTTTCGCGTTCGTCTTCTTCACTGAGGTTTTTCATTTTGAATATTTTTTCGGCGATCATTTTACCGCTTCGGATGATCAACACCTGCACCATGGCCAGTCCGGATTCCTGGCAACAGGCGATGACGTCCTGGTTCACCAGTGAGGTGGAAATGATTTTCTGTTTGCCGAGCACGGTTTTGACGGCGGAAATTTTGTCGCGGTACACCGCCGCCTCTTCGTAACGTTGTTCCGATGACGCCGATTTCATTTTTTCTTTCAAACTGGCGGCCAACTCGCTGTTCTTGCCCTTGAGGAACAGGATGACATCCTGCACCACGCGCGCGTAATCTTGCGGCGATACCAAACCGGCGCACGGCGCGAGACAGCGCTTCATCTGATAATTCAGGCAGGGCCGGCGTTTCGGAGTGCCATCCAAAGCGTCGCTACTCTGCCGGAGCGGAAAAATTTTGTAGATCAAGCGGATGGTCTCGCGCACTTCCTTGACCATGGTGTAGGGGCCAAAATAAGTGGCGCCGTCCTTGCGCATTTTGCGCACCACCTCGAGGCGCGGGTAGACCTCCTGCGTGGTCAGCCGGATATAAGGATAATGCTTGTCATCTTTTAACAGAACGTTGTAGCGCGGCTGGTGCTTTTTAACGAAGTTGCTTTCCAGGATGAGGGCTTCCTGCTCGGTCTGCGTGGTCAGCACCTTGAGGTCGCGCACCTTGTTGACGAACACGCGGGTGCGCGGCGCCTGGCCTCCGCCCTGGGTGAAATACGACCGCACCCGGTGGAACAGCGATTTCGCTTTTCCTATGTAAAGGATGCTACCCTTGCCGTCTTTCATGATATAAATTCCGGGGAGCTTGGGCAGGTGATCCAGAATGTCTTGCAGTTTTTCGGTCAACGTCATGCCTCCCGCGACGCAATTTCGATAGTGTTCATTGGCATAGATTATATCGTACTAGGTCCCCCGCCAGCCACCCCTCTTCTCCGGCCATCCCTCCTTAACCATTGATTTAAAATAATATTCCGGGCTATACTTTTTTTCTATGACCAATGGCGCCAACAACCGTGGATTTTGGGGGAGCCGCATGGGTTTCATTCTGGCGGCGTCTGGGTCGGCGGTGGGCCTGGGCAACATCTGGAAATTCCCCTACATCGTCGGCCAAAACGGCGGCGGCGCGTTTGTCCTGGTCTACCTGGCCTGCATCGCCCTGGTCGGACTGCCCATCATGCTGTCCGAGTTTACGCTGGGACGAAAAACCGGGCTCAATCCTGTGGGCGCTTTTCAAACCCTCCGGCCCAATACCCCGTGGGTTGGGATCGGCTTCATGGGAGTGTTCGCCGGCTTTCTGATCCTTTCGTTTTACGGCGTGGTGGGCGGGTGGACCCTTGCTTATGTGGTCAATTCCATCACCCAAAGTGTCAGTCATTTTTCTTCGTCACAGGAGGCGGGACAATTCTTCGGAAACTTCATAACCAACACCTGGGAAGTCCTGTTCTATCACACTCTGTTCATGGGCCTGTGCATGGCCATCGTGATCCGCGGCGTGCATGGCGGCATCGAAAAGGCCTGCAACATCCTGATGCCCGCGTTGGTGGTCATGCTGTTGTTGTTGATGGTGCGGTCGCTGACTCTGCCGGGCGCGATGGAAGGGGTGCGGTTTTATTTGTATCCCGACTTCAGCAAGATCACTCCGCAGGTGGTCCTGCTGGCCATGGGGCAGGCTTTTTTCTCGCTCAGTCTGGGCATGGGTGCCATGATCACCTACGGCAGTTATCTTTCAGCCAGGGAAAACCTGACCTCCGCCACCCTGTATGTGGTTTTGTTCGACACGCTCATCGCCCTGTTGATGGGCATGGTCATTTTCCCGGCCGTGTTTGCCGTCGGCCTCGAACCTACGGAAGGACCGAGCCTGGTGTTCAACGTATTGCCCACGGTGTTTTCCAACATGCCCTTCGGCGCCGGGGTGTCCGTACTGTTTTTCGCCCTGCTCGCCATCGCCGCCATCACCTCGGGTATTTCCCTGCTGGAGGCGGTGGTGGCCTACTTCATCGACCAACGCGGGTGGACCCGCAAACAAGCGGTACTCGTTATGGGGAGCGTGATCTATTTGCTGGGAGTGCCCTCGGGTCTGTCCTTCGGCGTGCTGGCCGATTTTAAACTGATGGGCATGACGTTCTTTGATGTCGTTGATAACGTCGCATCCAATTACCTTCTGCCTCTGGGCGGCATGCTGACCGCCATCTTCGTGGGCTGGGTCTGGGGCACCCGGGAGGCACACCGGGAGATCGAACGCTACGAAACAAAATTTCATTGGGGGGCCTACTGGGAGTTCGTTCTGCGCTATGTCGCCCCGGTTGCCGTGGCTCTGGTATTTTTAGCCAAATTCTTTCCAGAATAGGTTGAATTCCCCGGCATTAGATTCGTAATACTAAATTTTTTAAACAGTTTTGAACTTTTTATCTCGTCATTCCTGCCAAGAAATTCTTGACACCTTGAATTTATAATTTACAATTAAAGTATAAGTAAAACAGTCACTTTCCAATCAAACTTCAGCGTAACGATATTTTACGCCCAAACATAACTTCATTGGGGTAATATAATTTATTTTCGTTGAAGCCTTGGGAAGAGCACACGATCCGCCAATGCTGATTAGCCAGTAGCGGGTCTAAAATTATAAGGCGCATCTCAATGAATAAGATCCATAAAGAATTGGATAAAAAGTACGCCGATGCTGTCATCTTGACCATTATGGTCAGCGTGGTCGGCATCAACTATTTTATTTACTCCAAACTGGCCTTTCTGGATTTTTATTTTTTACTCGTCGTCATGGCTGGTTACACCCTGGGCAAACGGTTCGCCGTCTTGGGAGCTTTTTTCACGATCCTCATGGTCTGGGTTTTTATTCTGTCCAACCAGGGTGAATACCTGACCGAAGGCGGTATCAGTGACGTCAATTGGAATTTGACGATTTGGGGCGGGTTTTTGGTTCTTGCCGCGTGGCTGATCGGCAGTTTATCTGAAAAACTGAAAGAAGAGTTGCAGGAAAGCAACCGTCTGCGCAAAGATTTGGACCGGGAAAGAGAGTTGCTGGAAGTTTCCAACAGAAAGCTGAGCCGCTATAACCAGGGACTGGAAACCGCCATAGCGGCCCGCACCCTGGAATTGAAAAGAAGCAATCAGGATCTAATGAGTTTCGCTTCCATCGCCTCCCACGATTTACAGGAGCCCTTGCGCAAAATCGTGGCGTTCGGTGACCGCCTCGACAAATATTTACCTGAAGATGACGCCAAGCCTCGGGAGTATTTGAGACGCATGCAAAATTCTGCTGGTCGCATGCAGGGCTTTATTCAGGGACTTCTGCAACTGTCATCGGTGACGTCGAAAGCAAAACCATTTGAACCCACTGATTTGGAGGAGATCCTTAAGGATGTGATGTCCGATCTGGAAGTGCGGTTGGAAAAAACCAAAGGAAAAGTGGAGTTTGGATTTTTACCCTCTTTGCAAGCCGACCCGTTGCAGATACACCAACTGTTCCTCAACCTGATCGGCAACGCACTTAAATTTCACCGGGAAGAGGTGCCACCCGTGATCCGTTTATCCGCCCGGCCCAATGGCTCCGGCTCCTGGGAAATCACCGTGGAGGACAACGGCATCGGCATTCAACTGCAACACATGGATCGTGTGTTCAATCCGTTCGAACGGTTTTCAGAGGGCGGCTCAACACAAGGCAGTGGCATGGGCCTGGCCATTTGCCAAAAGATCGTGACCCGCCACCACGGCACCATTTCCGTTTTCAGCGGAGAGGGTCAAGGCACCACCTTTCAGATCATTTTGCCGGAAAAACAACCCTTGGAAGATCCCCACCCAATCACCCTGCCCGACAGGATCCAAAATCCCGATGACGAGCCAATGAGTTTCTGATCCCGCGCCACTGGCGAGACCAACTCTTTGCAAAATGATTGTGCGGCGGGTCCAGCAAAAGAAAAGACGCAAGAGTCCATCGGTCGCCCTGCATTGGGTTATGACCGGAGGGTCGCTCCCGGTTCAGGCAAATTAAACTTTTTGAAAATGCGCGCCGCAAGCCTTGATGTTTTTGGAAGGGATGAGCACTTCCTTGCCCTGGATGGTTTCCACGTAACCGATTCCGTGGCAGGAGATGCCGTGCTGTTGGCAAATGGCATGCACCTGATCGGCGTCGTTGGCGCTTTTCACAATGACGCAGAATCCCACGCCCATGTTGAAGACCTCATACATTTCGCTGTCGCTGATCGCGCCGCGTTGCTGAATCAGAGAAAATACCGGGGGAACATCGGGTAGCGGGTCGATCACAAAACGGATGTTGTCCTTCTGCACGCGATTCAAATTTGACAGGCCGCCGCCGGTGATGTGCACCATGGCTTTGAGTTCGATCCCCGCATCCAGCATTGCCAGCACCGGGGCAACATAAAGGGTTGTCGGCTCCAGCAGTTCCGAACCGACGGTACGGTTGAGCGATTCCTCGAACCGATTGACGTTGGCCTGTTGTTCCGCGCGCGTTGCGCCCAGTAAAACCTTGCGTGCCAGGGTCAGACCGTTGGCATGCACCCCGCTGGCGGCCAGTCCCAGAACCAGGTCACCGTGTTGAATGTTTTGCCCGGTATTAACGTGATCCAGCCGCACTTTGCCGACAGCGGCGCCAATGAGGTCAATGCCCTGAATGATCTCCGCGATCTGCGAAATTTCTCCACCGGAAATACTGACCTCTGCCTGCCGCGCGCCTGCGGCCAACCCCCGCCCCAGTTCACCGAAAACTTTGGGGTCGGTGTGGGAACAGGCGATGTAGTCCACCATGCTGAACGGGCGGGCGCCCAGACAGATGAGGTCATTCACGTTCATCGCCACGCAGTCGATGCCAATGGTGTCGTATTGGTTCATCATTTCGGCCACCATCATTTTAGTGCCGACACCGTCGGTGCATAACGCAATGCCATCGCCATTGCCGATATCGATGACATTGGCAAAATAACCAATATCCGCTTTCACCGGAAAGCCAGGGCAGAACTCCCTGCTCGGCAGAATATGCTGCAAGAGGGCGGACAAGGCGGAACCCGCGCCTGTGTGGCTCACCCCACTGGCTTCGTATTTGGAAGTTTCTGAATCAGACATTTTATTTTCAGGTTATAAATGCAGGAGCGTTGGCGGAACTATACCATCCCTTGCAGGGGAGGCAAATGGCTTACCTCTTATGTCATGCCTTGAAATTATTGGGCGCAAGAAGTTTATGACCCTTCTGCTCCGGGCCTTCAGCCGCGGGCAGGTTACGGGTAGACGCCCTGTTCTTCGTAGCTGGCGGCAATCAGTTTAATGGCAATGGCCATGGCGGCGATCCGGTAAGAATCGGCTTGATCGTGCCGCCAGTAATATTCACGCATCTTCTGAAAAGCTTCGCGCATGGTGTCGTCCAGCCCGGAGCGAACCAAATCCAATTCACCGGAGCCCTTTCGCAGTTTATTAGCAAGCCGCTCGCTGATCTTATGGCCCTTGCTTTCAATCGCCTCGATCAACATCTCGTTTTGGCTTTCCTCCCACCGCCGGGTCATGCGTCCAAACCGGATATGCGACAGGTTTTTGATCCATTCAAAATAGGACACCACCACGCCGCCGGCGTTCAGGTAGATATCCGGGATGATGACGATGCCTTTTTTACGCAGGATGAGTTCCGCGTCAAAGGTGACCGGGCCATTCGCGGCTTCGGCAATCAGCTTGGCTTTGATGCGTTGCACGTTGTCCAGGTTGATCACGCCTTCCATGGCGGCGGGGATGAGGATGTCGCATGGCTCCTCCAGCAACAGGGCGCCTTCCTTGATATATTTGGGCCCCTTGAACCCTTTGACCCCACCCTGATTCTGTTTGAATTGCGACACCTTTTCGACATCCAGGCCTTTCGGATCGTACAGGGCACCGTCGTACTCAATGATGCCGACGATTTTGGAGCCGTCCTCCTCCTGCAGGATTTTTGCGGTGTGGTAGCCGACGTTGCCCAATCCCTGAATGATGATTTTTTTTCCTTCGAGAGTGCCCTGCAGGTTGGCCAGCTTAGCATCCTCCGGATGCCGGAAAAATTCGCGGAGTCCAAACACCACGCCGCGCCCGGTGGCTTCGGTGCGCCCCCGGATGCCGCCCTGGCTCACCGGTTTTCCGGTGACGCAAGCCATGCGATCGATATCCGCCGGTTTATGCGCCGAGTAGGTGCTGGCGATCCAGGCCATTTCCCGGGCGCCGGTGCCCATGTCCGGCGCCGGCACATTGATCGCCGGGCTGATGTAATCCTTTTTGATCAACTCAAACGCGAAGCGGCGCGTGATGCGTTCCATTGCCTCTTCGTCGTATTTCCGGGGGTCGATCACCAGGCCGCCCTTGGACCCGCCAAACGGCACATTGACCAAAGCGCATTTGTAGGTCATGAGCGCCGCCAGGGCCTCCACCTCGTCCTGGCTGACCATCGGGGCAAACCGTATACCGCCTTTGGCCGGCAGTCGATGCTCACTGTGCACCGCCCGCCACCCGATAAAACTTTCCACCTCGCCGTTGATTTTGACGGGGAATCGAACCTGGTAAACATTGTTGCCGCACTTGATGTAATAACCCAGTTTCTCCGGAACATCCAAAGTGGCGAGGGCGAGGTCAAACGCCAGGTTGACATTTTCACGAAAGCTTTTTTCCTGGGTCTTGGGGGCCGGCATAGGTTCCTCCAGTTGAAACAGGGGGTGCCATGAAAATTTATACCTAATGAAGGGAAATGACTAGGGGAAAATGCCCCCATTGGAATTGTTCACCATCTGCGGACGCCTGTTGTTACTATAAAGGCCAGGCAACGCTTGGAGGAAATAGGTCATACTCCATTTGCGCTCAACAATTATTGGGCATAAAGCTGGAGTTCATCCCTCTGCCTCCCCTGCTAAGGGGTGCCTCCCCTGCAAAGGAGCCATGATGCGTGACGATTTCGCCGACCTCGAAGCGCCACAGCAGAAGAAAAAAACCCAACCCCGCAAGCTCAGGATATTTATTATCACTCTGCTGATTGCCGGAGCCGCGCTGAGCCCATCCGTTTACTTACACTTCAAGGCCGGGGGTTCACTGAATCCCGTGGACCTCTACCAGTTCGTGTTCGCATCCGGAAATGAAATCAAACGCGCCAAACAATGGATGCAAAAAGGAGAATGGAGTAAAGCGCGCGACACCATGCAATACTACTACACGATGGAGCCTGAAAATCCCAATTACCTGGCCTTGGGGGCGGAGATCAATTACCAAATGGGCCGTTATCAGGAAGCCCTGAATCTGGCGCAGGCACTGGTCAAACTGGATCCGGAACAGGCCGAGGGCCACGCCCTGGTGGGCGCCTGCGCCATACATTTTAAAAATTTCGCCGAAGCCCGGGCGGCTTCCCAAAGGGCCTTGGAACTCAATTCCTACCTGGCTCTGCCTTACATCACCCTGGGCAACCTGTATTTGAAGGGAGAGCAGGTGGACCGCGCTCTGACTTTCCTCAAGCAAGCCGGGCGCCTCGACCCCAGAAACAGCCAAGCCTGGACCCTGTTGAGTTCGGCTTATTTGAAGCAGAACGAATTGGAAAACGCTATGCTGTCAGCTCAAACCGCCATCGAGCTGGAACCCAACTCTCCCGGCGGGCATTTCAATCTGGGACGTGTGTATTTTCAAAAAGGCGATGCCTTCAACTCGGTGCAACACATGCAACAGGCCGAAGATTTATACACCGCCCGTGATGATAGAATTTGGACGGCTCAAGCCAGACAGAATAAGGAGTTCATGATAAAATATTTCAAGCTCCGGCCCGAGGATATTGTACGCCCTTAAATAGTGACCACCAGGTATCAATAAATTGATGAGTGACTTCAAACCCAAACTGCCACTGCCCGTCAAACCGGTCCCCACCGACCCGGCGGAAATCCATTTCAAAAATGCCTGGCAGTGCCGGAAGCACAAGCAACATGAGGAAGCGATTCGGGAATTTAAAAAATCTCTGCACCACAGCCCCAACAAGGCGGCGACTCATTTTAACCTGGGATTGACATACGACGACGTGGGCGATGGCCCCCAAGCGATCACCCATGCAGAACAGGCCCTGCAACTTTTTACAGCGGGAAACGTCGCCAAAAACATTGCCACCGCACAAAAACTCCTCAACAAATTCCGCAAAAAATATTCCGGCGCCACCTGAAACTAACAACCAGCACAGGACAAAGGATGAGAGCGTTGTTCGCGAACGGCCCCCGCATGTATAATTATTCGGTCGCGCCCTGGGCGCATCGAAACCCAAAGTTTGAATTCCGGATATTGGGTTCCGACCAGTAACGCGTCGCCGAAGTTTGGTGGCGTTTGCCAGAATACCAGGACCCGCCACGCAACCCTCTTTCAGTGCCTTCCCCAGGCCCCAGCGGATTGTTCACCGGGCTCACCTCGTAGTACTTCTTTTGATACCAGTCGCCAACCCATTCCCAAACATTGCCTGCCATATCGTGCAAACCGTAAGCGTTGGCTTTTTTGGTGGCGACCGGATGGGTCCGGTCATCGGCGTTGTCATCGAGCCAGGTGTAGGCGGGGTCCATGCTGTCCCCCCAAAAATAGGTGGTGGCCGTGCCGCCGCGCGCGCCCTTCTCCCATTCCGCTTCGGTCGGAAGGCGCTTGCCCATCTTGGCACAGTAGGCCCGCGCCTCATACCAGGTGACCTGATCCACCGGTAAATTATCCCCAATGAATCTGGAGGGATTGGCGCCGCGGGCTTTCACAAATTCACTTTGCGTCACTTCGTGCCGATCCATGAAGAACCCGTCCAGGGTCACCTTGTGCGGAGTTTTGTTGCTGGCCCCTGCCAGCCCCATAACAAATTCTCCCTCAGGAATCCACACCATGCCGGGCGGCGTCTGAAGTTCAGCCCCCACCGGCGTCCCACTCATCAGACAAAATATTGCCGCCCAGCTGGCAAACGCCGACTTCACTAAAACTTTTTTCATCATTTCCGGTGCACCTTTAATAAGTTTTTAAAATCGCATGACAGTTTGCTTGGAGAGACTTCCTTTTTCTTCTCGAATCGTCATAATACCATAACGCCAGCGGCAGAATTCCGCTTCCGGCACACGGCCGGAATGCAACGGGGGGAATCATGGGGTTCCGAGAATTTTTCAGTACCAAAAAACTTAAAGCGTGCCTGGCCAAAGTTGAAAGCCACCCGCAGTCGCCGAGCGCCCATTTTGAATTGGGGGTCGAACACGACCGGCGGGGGTGCATTCCCGAAGCCATTGAGTGTTTTCAAAAAACTTTAAATCTGCACCCCGGTTCCGCGGAAGCCCACTTCAACCTGGCCTGTTTATATGAACAAAGAAGTGACGGCGGACCGGCCATCAGCCATATCCTTAAAGCGGGCAACCTGTTCTCGGAGCGGGAAGA
>SMVS01000022.1 GCA_004357435.1 Nitrospina sp.
AAAGATCGGGAAGCCGACATAAATTTCAGCGATGGTTGCCAGAGACTGGCTGGACATGTAGGAATCGACCAGGGAACGTTGCGTGTAAAAATCGATTTTGCCATTGTGGTCTGAATCGTAACTAACGGTCAACAATCCGTTCGGGGAGAGGTCCCACTCGACCTGGGTGCTCAGTGGCGGTTCGGACTGCAGTGGATTTCCCAATACCGGGGCACCGGCCAACATTAATATGAGGGTGATACTGCTTAAAAAGTTCAGGTGTCTCATGATGGACACTCCTTCCAACTGGGGCGGGAAGGAACTTTCAACAGCTCACTTGCCGCCGGTTTTAATGATTCACTTTTTTCTCCATTCAAAAATTATTTGCAACGTTGAACTCAAATTTCAAAACTTCGTTTCACTTGGGTAGTAGCAAATACCGTACCCATTGATTAAATACTGGAAATTAGCCGTATTCCCCTTAATTTTAAAGGGGTTATAAAAAAACCGTCTTTCCCAATTCCGGTTGAATTGCGTGACTTTAAGTGGACAGTGCGGACAAAAAATGTCAATGCCCAGCCCCGTCCCAAAACCGGGTCAAGGAGGGTAATTTTTTGTGAGAAAAAATTAAGGCAACTCATTACAGAAAAGTAATTTAATTGTAGGCGGGTTTTTTGGTTTTCCAAAATTCCCAACCGAGAAGCAGGTAGAAAGGCAGGTATTCGAACCAGGGGATCCAGGGGATATACTGGCGCATATCCTGATAGTCGAAATAAAATTCGAGGTAGTACAGGCCGACCAGGCCGGTGAGCAGAATCCAGCTCCGCCACGGGAAAATGCACAGGAAGGGTAAAACCCAGCACAGGTACCAGGGGTTCTGCACCGGACTCAGCAAAAACACCAAGGCCATGATGATGAAGATGTCCCGCAGAGCTGGTAAGGAGTGGGTGGCGTCATCAAGTTCCTTTTCGGGGAGCGAGGGTTTGGCCGCGCCCTCATCTGTCTTTGCCGGGAGCGGTGCTTGTGCCACGGCCTGGCGGCTGACCTCATTAAGGGCCACGGAAAGTCCATCGGGTGAGTTCGTCGCGTGTGGGTCCGGGCCTCCGCTTGGTTTGCGCAATAGAAGATACGCCAGCGTGATCAGCAAAACGATCACCACAGTAATTTTGGCGGCGAGCGATGGCAGGTCGTAGGAAAATCCCACCGTCCCCTGCGGTTCCAATCCCACGGCGGTTTCGAACCACCACACCAGCAGGGCGAAGACGCTGTCATTGGATTGCCAGTAGGTGCTGAACCGTTGCAGTCCCGCGAACGTTTTACCGCCGATGGTGAGGAACGGCAGGTACAAGGTGACGATCAGGCTGACGAACAGAGTGAGGCTCAGTACCCAGCCTTGCCAGACCGATTTTACATTGAGTCCGCGCGCTTGTTCCTTGAGATACAGTGGCAAAAGAATAACCGGGTACAGTTTGCCCAGCACGCTGAGCGCGAGGAACCCGATGGCCCAGTAAAACCGTTTCTGGGTCAGGAAGTAAATGGAGGCGCACAGAAAAGCGATGCCGATGATGTCGAGATGCGTCGAGTTGAACGTTTCTTTGATGACCAGCGGACACCAGAAATACACCAGGCTCCAGTTGCGGTTGCGGCCCAGCGCGGAGAGCGTCAGCACGATGAAGGTGAAAGCGATGCCATCGAAGACGAGGAACGCCAGGCGCATGGCGAGAATGCTGTCCGGCTGGAGGTGGTGTACGGCGCGGAATACGTATTGCGCCAGGGGCGGATAAATGGTCGCCACCCCCGGATGGTTGATGCGTTCCATGAACACCAGGCTGGTGTCGTTGGCCCACTTCAACTGGGCCAGCCGGGCCAGTTCGAGGATGCTGTCCGCGTCGTAAGTCAGTTCGAAGCGGTCCGGCTCCCGGACTATAAATTGCTTGAACTCGCTGACCTCGTCCGGCGCGTATTTGAAGGGGTTGATGCCGTGGGCGAACACTTTGCCGTCCCACAGGTAGCGGTAGACGTCGTCCTCCTGAATTTGCTGGGCGGGCAGGAGGGTGAGGCGGAAGGCGAGGCCGAACGCCACCATCGCCCAGAAGGTCCAGCGGGTTTGCATGCCGCGATGGACCAGCGCCACGCCGCCGGCGTACAGCGCGAACAGGCAAAAATAAATCGCCAGATAAGTCAGGATGGGCCGGTCGCTGTAGCCCTCGCCCCAGTTGAACTGGCGGGAGAGGTGCGCCATCCAGAAATAGCAGGCCAGGCTAAGACCGCCCAAAATAAAAAGAAGGTGACGCTTGGAAAAAGATTTTTTATGCATGAGAACCCTGTCTAAAAATATACCTTCTGCCACCCCTGGTTTTCCCTCCCCGGTTAATTAAACCTTGGCCTAAGTATGGTTTTTTGAAACACAGAGATTATAGAATTGTCATTCTGAGTCCTTCGGCAAGCTCAGGCTGAACTCCGCGAAGGATCTGGGTTTTAGGCCGCCCCTCTCAATGGCGCGACGACACTAAGGAACAAGCTCCCCAGCCCCCTTCGGAGCAGGAAGGGCGCATCGGTCTCCCATCAAAGTTGTGGGGGCTGATCCAAAATTTTCGGGCTATAAAAAGGCTGCCAGATGCCGTGGCGGGACGGCACTCCTGATTTTAGCTGAATTCAGGTCGTTTCAATGAATTTATCCTTTGAATTTGTTGGCCATCCTCTTTACAATATTAACTGTAAGCTTAATCACACAAACTGAGACAAAGCACCATGGGAATCGACTGTGGGTAAAAACCCTGAGTGGTCCAGCATGCGCCAGGCTCTTTATGGATCGTTGCCAGAGGTGAGCGCGGCCGATCCGGAGCAAAAGTTGAATCGAGTGTCCCTGCTGTGGCCGATAGTGGTCGGGCAGGAGATGGCTCTGCGGTCCCGTTTGGTCCGCCTCACTGAAAAAACCCTTTATGTGGAAGTCGAGGGCCAGGAATGGGTGCCGGTGCTGAAATCCCTCGAATCGAAAATTTTGCGGGAGATCAACCAGCATAGCGATCTTGCAAGCTTCACCCGGATCGCGCTGGCGGCAGTGCCGGTGCGCAAAGTTTCAAAGAAGGCGAACCAGAGTTCTCCGGCCTCAAAAAAACTTTATCGGGGGCCGGCGGTGAAAGGAAATTTGGAAATGATAAAAGATCTGGATTTGAGAAATTCTTTGGAGCGCATCGGCCGCAAAATGCGATTTGTGACTTTGATTCTGCTGGCGGGCGTTTTTCTAGCGAACTGTTCTGCCATGCCGAGCCAGCAAAATTTAACTCTGGCTTCCATGGTGGAGGATAACGAGTCCTCGCGGTTCGCGCAATCCTACGCGGTGCGGCAAATCAAGATTCTCAAGGCAAACAATCCGAACACCACTTACCGGGATCCCAGAGCCTATTATCATTTTTTACTTGCCCTGAAGCACGAGCGTGAGGGCGATTTCGACCAGGCGGCTTTTCATTACGCCCGAGTCGTGAAATATGATCCGCGCAATGAAAAATTTTATTCCCATCTGGTTCACTTGTTACTCCGGACCGGTCAGTTTGAATCTGCTCTCCAAGGCGGTCTCGACGGCCTCCAGCAATTTCCTGGCAACGTGGCCATGCGGATGATCGTTGCCGATATTTTATCTGCCCAAGGCAAGCGCGAGCAAGCCATCGAGCATTACAAAAAAATTACGCAGGCCGATCCGTCCAACGGCCGTGCGTATTTGATGATCGGCAATAATTTTCATCTCATCAAAAAAAATGATGAGGCCGTAGAAAATTTCAAACAGGCCGTTTTGACGGATCCGGCAAACGCTCTCGGCTATCATTACCTCGGCAAGACCCTGGCGCAGGCGGGAAACAGAGAGGAAGCGATTGCAAATTACAAAAAAGCGTTGAATTTGAGACCGAGCCTGGTCGATTCCCGTAAAAATCTGGCGCAAGTGTACGAACTCCAGAATCAATATGATGAAGCGATCCGGCAGTACAAGATTATTTTAAAACTCCAACCCAACAACAAAAAGATTCGAAAGCATTTGGAGGAAATAAATCTCGCGTTCAATTCCGCGGGCGGCGCCCCTCTGGACTCCTCGGCCCTGTCCGAATTTGTTCTGAAGGAATCCAACATCCACACCAAGCTGGGGTCCGCATTGTATCAGCAGGCCTCGTATCTGCAAGCGTTGGATGAATTCCGGCTGGTTCTGATTGAGGGGGAGCAACAGGATATCCGCCTGATCATCGCCAGAATTTTTGAATTGTTTGAAAGGATGGACAAAGCCATTAACGAAATCGAAGCCTACCGCGAGACCCAGGAAGACCTGCCGGTGGAAATTTTACTGCACCTGGCCCGGCTTTATGGATTGGACAACAGGATGGAGAAGTCCATTGAGCTGTTGGATGCCGCGGTGACTCTGGACCCCGACAATGACCGGCTCTATCATGCGCTGGCGCTGGCAAACATGGCCGTCAACCGGAACCAAGAAGCCATCATCCATATTCAGAAAGCCATTACGCTGGACGACCAGAGGGATGTTTACTTTTTCGAGCAAGGCGCTTTGCTGGAACGGGTCGGCCAATACGACGATGCCATTCAAAGCATGCAACGGACGCTGGAGCTCAATCCGACTCATTCCAACGCCCATAATTTTATCGGGTACATGTACGCGACCAAGGGCGAGGATTTGGACAAGGCGATGCACCACCTCCAACAGGCGCTCAGTATTCAGCCACGCAACGGCTATTTCCTGGACAGTCTGGGCTGGATCTATTTCAAAAAAGGACAATCTGCCGAAGCGCTCACCCACCTTAAGAAAGCCATGATCTACACCGAACCTGACCCCGTTCTTTACGATCATTTGGGGGATGTTTATTTTAACCTCGAGCAGGTGAATGACGCCCGCAAAGCTTGGGCAACCAGCCTGATCCTCACCCGCAAAAGGTTGGAAGATCCCAAGGGAGAAATTCCCAACCCGCATGAGCTTGAAGAAAAAATCCAAAACGCAGAACAATTAATGCAAAAAAATCGTTGAGGCCGCTGTTGCCGGACGTCACCTTCAGCTGGAAATTCCTCGGGGTCCACGTGCTTTGGGCGGGGATTCTTATGTCCTGCCAGACCGCTCCGCCGGTGGTGGATACTTCCCCCATCATTCCCCTTTCGCCAACGGAGATCCTCCAAACTCTCCTGCAAAGACAAAGTGAGTTTAAGGATCTTAAATCCTTTGTCAAAACCACCGTCCGCACTCCCAAGCTGACCCAGACCCTGCGCCAGGCACTGATTATTCAAGAGGGCCGGGCGATCCGCTTCGATACGCTAAGTTTGTTGGGCCAGCCTTTGGGAGTGCTGGTGGTCGAGGATCAGGACGTCCTCTTTTATGACACCAGAAAAAGTCGGTTGTATTCCGGCGTGGCGGTCTGGGACATGATGATTCAGGTGTTTGGAACCGTTATTGATTTTGGCAAGTACATCCGTATTTTATCCGGCCAGATTCCTGGGCTGGAGACTCTGCAGATTAAAGAAGCGCGCCTGCTGGCGGAGCCGCCACATTATCACATCGAAGCCTGGGATCCGGTACTGCGGGAACGGCTGTTGATCCATCTGGATGCCCGGACATTGGCGCCCACCGATTTGTGGAAATGGCGAGGCGATCAAATAATCCTGATCGTTCACTGGCAACACCACAAGGAAGTCAACGGCAGGCTGTTTCCTCATAAAATTCAATTGCTCCGTGATAACGGCCAAGATGAACTGCTGATCCAATTCAAGGCACCGCAAATCAACCAGGGGGTGCCCGCCGACGCCTTCAAGCTTCCGCTTTCCGGCCAGTGGCAGGGTGTCCCAGGGTCCGCGGCCGAACCTTCCAAAATGGCATGGGTGAGGCCATGACTCTGCAATTAAAATCTCCCGCAAAAATCAACCTGGGGCTTTTTATTTTGGGTAAGCGGCAGGACGGATACCACGAGTTGGAGACCCTGTTGCAAATGGTCAGTCTGTACGACACGTTGGAGCTGACGGCATTGCCAGCCGGCATTGAATTAATTTGCGATCACCCAGGGGTGCCCAGCGACCAGACCAACCTGGTGGTGCGGGCCGCCCGGCTCCTGCTCGAAAAAGGCGCCGCAGGCCGGGCTTTAGGTTGCCGTATCCATTTGCATAAAAATATTCCAGCGGGCGCCGGACTGGGTGGCGGCAGTGGCAATGCCGGCATCGTTCTGCGCGGCTTGAACCAGCTCTGGCAGTTGCATTTGAGCATCTCTCAACTGGCAGAAATTGCCGCCCAGATAGGCTCCGATGTGCCGTTTTTTCTCGGTTCTCCGGCGGCGCTGGGCCGCGGCCGGGGCGAGCGCCTCACACCACTCCAACCTGCTAAAAAATTTTACGTTATCCTGCTTTATCCGCGGCTCGCGGTGGCCACTTCCGAGGTCTATAGGGGCCTGAATTTAGATTTGACAAAAAAACAAAAAAATATTAATATTTTGCACCAATTTTTTTCCGAGTCGGATATCGCCAGTTTGGGTGCGCATCTGCACAACGACTTAGAACCTGTTGTATTTAAAAGATATCCGATTGTTCAAAAGGCTAAAGAGGCATTGAGTGCCCTCGACCCTGATGGCGTTCTGGTGTCCGGTAGCGGTTCGACGGTTTTCGCTATTTTTGGTGATTCGGCAAGTGCGCGGCAAGCCTTCGCCCGGTTGCAGGGCGGCGATTGGGACTTGTTTTTGACGGAAACCGTCACCAGCTTGTCGGAGTTTTTGCCGGCGAGCCTTTGCCATGATTTAAAACCGTGAAACGAATTGTGTTCAGGGGAGTTCTTTTCCAAATTTATTTGATCCTACCCAAATCTTAAACTAATTTTCCAGCGGAATTTCCAAAGCCATTTGGCGATCAATCGAATAGAGATTTTGCCTCTCACATGGGGAGAAACGGGAAAATGAGTACGGAGTTGGGAGATCATTGGGGCGTCGTCAAGTGGTTAAGACTCAGGGTTTTGGATCCTGCATGCGGAGGTTCG
>SMVS01000023.1 GCA_004357435.1 Nitrospina sp.
AGATAGGGACCGTAATGGTCACCGAAGTATTTTTCCAAATCCCAGCGGAACCGGCCTTTAAGGTGCGGCATCTGCACCGCCACTTCGTGGTCATACTTGACGTAGTCCTCGGACCTCCGGGTGATCTCTGGATCGCGCTTGACATTCGGGTCGAGGTACGACTCGCCCATGGCGGAGGAAGCGACAATCAGGTCTTCCGCTTTTTTAATCCATCGCCCCAGCAACTGTCTTTCTTCTTCGGAATTCGGTTCAACCACCATCGTTTCTTTCCTATATTCTGTCAATAAAGTGTCCCGCCGCATTGGCAACCCGAGCCCCTTGGCAGAATAGGCCAAGGACTGTGCCGTGAACCATGCCCAACGATTGTTGGGCGCAGGCGGAGTTTGATCCCTTTTGCTCCGGGCCTTGCCCGGCCCTGCCAAGGGGTTGCAATTTCAAGGCCACCTAAGGTAGCATAGGGACCATTCAAGATCAAATAACTACCGGCGATTTTAAGCGGCGCGCTATGGATGGAGGAAGAATGACGACGGATACAGAAAAAACCGCCGAGGACTGGTTTCAAAATGGTTTGGAATTGGGCCGCGAGGGCGACAACGACGGGGCCATTGCGGCTTATCAGAAAGCGGTGGCAGTGGACCCGACCCACTTTCGGGCCTGGTTCAATATGGGCATCCGCCACGGCCAAATTCCGAAAAACGTGCTGGCGATGGAGTGTTTCAAGAAAGCGGTGGCCCTGCGCCCGGAAGACGCCATGGCCCACTACAGCCTGGGCCTGATTTACAACCTCCTCGGCATGATCGACGAGTCGGTGCAATCCTATGAGGAAGCCATCAAGATCAATCCAAAATTTGCCCGCGCGCACAGCAACCTGGCGACGGTTCATTATTCCATCAAGCGGGGCCGCGAGGCCATCAGCCATCTCATCATCGCCAAAAATTTGTTTGCGGAAATGGGCGACGCGCGAACGGTGGAAACTGCTGACAGCCTCTTGCAGGAATGTTATCAGGAGTTCAAACTGTCGCCGGAAGAGTTTGAACATTTAGGTTGATTCTCACCCCCCGACCCCATGAAATTTGATGTCATTGTGATCGGCGGCGGTTCCGCCGGGTACGCGGCCGCCGACCAGGCGGAACGCGACGGGGCACGGGTCGCCATCATCGACCCCGGCCCGCTGGGCGGGCTCTGCATTTTGCGCGGTTGCATGCCGACCAAAACCATCCTGCGCTCCTCCGACATCATGTCCCTAATGGCCCGCGCCAAAGAGTTCGGGTTGACCCCGGTGGCAACAAAAGCCGATCTCTCGGCCATCATCGACCGCAAAAACCGGCTCATCGGCGAGTTCGCGCGTTACCGCGTGGAACAGTTGAAAGCGCCGCGGTTCACTCTGTACGAAGAAAAAGCCCGCTTCCTTGCCCCGCATGAAATCCAGGCGGGCCCACACCGGTTGAGCGCGCCAGCGTTCATCATCGCCACTGGGTCGGTCGTCATCCGGTTCCCCATTCCCGGCATTGACGAGGCGGGCTACCTCACCAGCGACGACGTTCTGGAATTGCGCGAGCAACCGCAATCCCTGATCGTGTTCGGCGCCGGGCCGGTGGCCGTGGAGCTGGCGCAGTTTTACCAACGCCTCCATACTCAGGTCACCATGATCCAGCGCAGTGACCACATCCTGTCCGCCGGGGACGAAGACCTGGCACAACCATTACAAGACCGCCTGCGCGAAGAAGGTATGCAGGTTTTTACCGGGACCCGGCTGAACAAGGTCACCCATGCGGGAACCATGAAGACCGTGCATTTCACGCACGGCGGCAAAGAGAAAACCGTTGCAGCGGAGGCTTTGCTGATGGCGCTGGGCAGACAGCCCAATATCGACGGGCTCGACCTCGCAACCGCCGGAGTGGACACCGATGGCCGGGTGCTCACCGTGGACGCCGCCATGCGCACCAGCCAGCCGCACATTTTCGCGGTGGGCGATGTCAACGGCCGGCATGAAATCGTCCACATCGCGATTCAGCAGGGGGAAGTCGCCGGGCACAACGCAACTCATCTCTCAGCAGAACCCAAAACGATGGACGACCGGCTGAAAACCAGCGTGGTTTTCAGCGACCCGCAGGTGGCCAGTGTCGGCCTGTCCGAAAAAGAGTGCCGGGCGCAAGGCGTCGCTTACCTAGCGGCGTCGTATCCGTTCAACGATCACGGCAAATCGATGACGCTAGGCGAAACCCACGGCCATGTCAAACTGCTGTGCCGGCCGGACGACGGTGAGATCATCGGCGCACACATCGTCGGCCCGGATGCCGGGGAACTGATCCATCAACTGATCGCCGTCATGTATTACCACGGCAAAGTATCCGACCTCCTGAATATGCCGCATTACCACCCCACCCTGTCTGAAATCATCACTTATCCCGCCGAGGAACTCGCTGAAAAAGTCCGGGCCACATAAGCGTTTCGGGAAGGCGTGAGCGAAACCCACAATTGGTAGGAGGGGTACCGGAAGATGAGTTCGGCGGCGCAGGTGCCGTTTGGCTTGTCTGCACCACCGAACACATTTAAAGTTCGCCGATCACACCATGTCCTTCAGGCCTTTCAGCGCCAGCACCTTGACCGCTTTGCGGGCGGGCTTGGCTTTGAACATCATTTCCTCTCCGGTGAAGGGATTGATGCCTTTCCTCGCCTTGGTCGCCGGTTTTTTGACCACCTTGATCTTCATCAAACCCGGCACGGTGAAATGGCCCGGCCCGTTCCCTCTCAAGGTCTTTTTGATCAAACCCTCCAGTGAATCGAATACAGCACTCACTTCTTTACGGCTCAAATCCGTTTCCCCGGCAATGTGATTCAGGATTTCCGATTTGGTCGGGGCCTTGCTGGTATTCGCGGTCTTTTTAGTTGCCATGCCTTTTAATCTCCTCTCAATAGGGTTGATTTCAATTTAAAAACAAAATTGGTGTTCAAATTATAAAGCACCCAACCGGTCGACCAGGTGATCGATTTGATGTTGGGGGGTGAGCTCGGTGGCGCAGATGAGTAACGCGTTGTTCATTCCAGGGTAGTAATCGCCCAGCGGCAGGCCGGCAACAATTTTCTCTTCCAGCAATCGGTCCCGGATTTCTGCCGCCGGCCGGGGACACTCGAGGACGAATTCGTTGTAGGTCTCGCCCGAAAATTTAATCTCGTAACCTTGCAGTTTGGACAGTTTATTTTTTAAAGCATCCGCCGTTTTCAAATTCTGGATGGCCAGCTCGCGCAGTCCCTGTTTGCCCATCGCCGCGAGGTACACGGTGACGGCCAGCGCGCACAACCCCTGGTTGGTGCAGATGTTGGACGTGGCCTTCTCGCGGCGGATGTGCTGTTCGCGCGTCGCCAGGGTGAGCGCATAAGACCGCCGCCCTTCGCGGTCCAGAGTTTCACCGACGATTCTACCCGGCACCTGCCGAAAATACCGTTCGCGCGTGGCGAAGAATCCAACATACGGTCCGCCATACGACACGGGCAGGCCAAATCCCTGGCCTTCACCCACCGCGATGTCCGCGTGGCGCTCGCCCGGCGGTTTCAATATGCCCAGCGAAGTCGGCTCGGCCACATTGACAATGAACAGGGTTTCCTTTTCCTTCAAAAACTCTCCGAGCGCGGCGTACTCCTCGACCACGCCGAAAAAGTTGGGACTCTGGAGCGCCACCGCGGCGGTGTTTTCGCCCACATGCTCTTCTATGAATTTAAGGTCGGTCCTGCCATCGACTAGAAACGGAACCTCGATCAATTTCAATCCACTGCTACGCGTGTAGGTGCCGACCACCCGCCGGTACTCGGGATGCACCGCGCTGGCGATCAGCACCTCTTTACCGCCGTGAATTCGGTGCGCCATCAACACGCCTTCGGCGAGCGAAGATGCGCCATCATAAACGGACGCGTTGGCCAGGTCCATGCCGGTCAGCATACAAATCATGCTTTGGAATTCAAACACGGCCTGCAGGGTGCCCTGACTCACCTCCGGCTGGTACGGGGTGTAGGAGGTGGAAAACTCGCCGCGCAAGATGATGTGGTTGACCAGCGACGGCGTGAAATGGCGGTAGGCCCCAGCGCCGAGAAACACCGCGTAGTCGTCCACACTCAGGTTGCGTTGCGCCATGCGCCGCAGAGTTTGCACCAGATCCGCTTCCGGCAAAGCCGCGGGAATGTTCAGCGGCTCTTCCAGGCGCAGGCTGTCCGGAATAGAGTCGAACAGGGCCTCCACATTGGAAACGCCAATGGCCTCCAGCATTTCTTTGATGTCTTGTTCGGTGTGCGGCAGGTAGCGCATATCGGTTTTGGGAGCGGGCCAGCCGCTCTCATCCATTTTCCTTGATAAAAGTCTCGTAATCGCCAGCAGACATCAACCCGTCCAGTTGACCCGGATCGGATAATTCCACTTCGATCAACCATCCCTTGTCATGAGGGTCCTGATTGACCAGTTCCGGGCTGGCTTCCAGCTCTTTGTTGACCGCCACCACTTTGCCTGTGGCGGGAGCGTACAGGTCGGAAACGGTCTTGACCGATTCCACCACGCCGAAGGTGGCGTTGGCGTTCAGCTCCGTGCCCTCCTTGGGCAGTTCCACGAACACCACGTCACCGAGCTGATCCTGGGCAAAATGAGTGATCCCCACCACTCCTTTGGAACCTGTAACACGGAGCCACTCATGCTCTTTAGTGTATAGAAGATCTTTCGGGACCGCCATCATTGCCTCCTTCTTAATGGTTAGTTCTTTTTCACATGACTGGGCACAAACGGCACAGCCACCACCTCCGCCGGCACGGCCTGATCGCGGATTTCAATCTCCAGCCGGGTGCCAATCCCCGCCAGCCCGGTCGGTACATAGCATAAAGCCACGCCGACGTTCAAGGAAGGTGAAAATGTCCCGCTGGTGACCTCGCCGACGGGCGTTCCATCCTGCAGAACCCGGTAAGGAGAACGCGGTACCCCGCGCTCCAGCAGACGGATGCCGACCAGCTTGCGCGAAAGTCCGGCGGCCTTTTGTTTCTGTAGCGCCGCCTGACCAATGAACGGAACCTCCTTGTTCCAATGGACCACCCATCCCAGCCGCGCTTCGAGGGGCGACATTTTGTCGTCGATTTCATGCCCGTAAAGGGCGTAGCCCATTTCCAGGCGGAGGGTGTCACGCGCGCCCAGCCCAATGGGTTGCAAACCGAAAGGCCGGCCCGCAGATAAAATTTGTTCGTAGACCGGCACCGCCTGACGGGCATCGAAATAAATTTCAAAACCATCCTCGCCAGTATAACCGGTACGCGCAATGATGCTGTCCACCTGATGGACTTTCCCCTCCAGAAAATGGTAGTATCTCAAACTTTCCAGAGGAACGTCGGTCAGAGTCTGGAGTAATTCCTGGGCCTGCCTGCCCTGGACAGCCAACTGGGCCGTTTGGTCGCTGATATTACGAACCTCCAGATCGTAGTCTTGGGATTGGTTCAGAACCCATTGAAAATCCGCATCCGTATTGCCGGCGTTCACGCAGAGAAAAAAATGGTTCTCGGTAAAACGA
>SMVS01000024.1 GCA_004357435.1 Nitrospina sp.
TGGACTCCATCCTCTCCGCCTTGGAACCGGCCCAAACCGATATGTTCTATTTTGTTTCCCGGCAAAACGGGAGCCATCAATTCTCCGCGAATCTCACCGACCACAACCGCGCAGTTAGAAAATACCAATTGCGGCGCCAGCATAAAGGTTGATTTTAAATCAGCCAATTTATATTTAAAATTATACCTTTAAAATCATATATTTAAATTTAAAATATTAATTATATAGATTAGCTAAATTTATTATCGGCACAGCCTTTCTAATTAAGCTTTTTGAAAAATTCTGGTCTGACGAGGCCCCCTCCCTATGCTTTTGGGAAGGTTTTGACGATAAGAAATAATACTTTCAATTCTTTCGGCTGAGCTATGAAACAAACTTGTCCCTACCTGCTGTTATTTCTCATTTTCTGGGGGATGCCCGCGCAAGCGGATTTTCTCAAAATTGATGAGTACCGGGCCATCCTAAAAGCGGACCCCAAGGACCATCTGGCCCATTTTGGGCTGGGGCGCGGTTACCAGCAAATGGGGTTGTACGAAGAAGCTATCCAGGAATTCAATGAGACCCTGCAATTGGAACCGCTCTTCCCGGCGGCACACAACCGTATGGGAGAAAGCCTGAACGCCCTGCAACGGCATCAGGAAGCGCTGGCGGCCTATGACCAAGCGATTCAGCTGGACCCCAATTATCCCGAGGCCCAATATGGGTTGGGCAATACGCATCGTCTGTTACAGCACTATCAGGAAGCACTGGAAGCCTTGCAGATAGCGGTCGAACTCAACCCAAAACTATCCGTGGCCCATTTTGCGTTGGCCAGCGCCTACGCCGGGCTGGGGCAACACGTCCAGGCCATCACGGAGTACCAGAACGCCCTCAATCTGGATCCCCTCAATCCGTCCTGGCTGATCGCCATGGGCGCGAGTTTTGAGGCGCAGAACCAGTACTCCAAGGCTCTCGAAACTTACCAGGAAGCTTTGGACCTCAATGCGGCGTTTCATCAGGCTTATTCGGGGTTGGGCCGGGCGCTGGTTAAAATGGGCCGTCCGAAGGCAGCCATTCCCCACCTTCAGGATGCACTCCGCATTTACTCCGGGAATGACGTCGCCCTCGATTACCTGAGCCAAGCCTATTGGGAACTGGGCCGGTATAAAAAAGCGCTGGCGTCATTGAAAAAACTGATACGCATTCGCCCGCAGGATTCGGAGGGTTATTACCATCTGGGCCGGGTTCATCGGCGGATGGGTGATGTGGCGAACGCTGAGAAATATTTCCTGAAGTCGCTTCGCCTGAATAAGAACCATAAACATGCCGCCTTCGCTCTGGGGAACATTCAGGAAAAGCAAAACCTGCCGGAGCAAGCCCTCAGCCAGTACCGGGAAGTGGTGCGGCTCGATCCCAATCATCACCAAGCCTACTACCGCCTGGGCTTGATCCACCGCCAATTAAAAAATTATTCTCAAGCGGTGCTGGCCTTTAAAGCAACCCTTCGCATTAAACCGAATCAACCACAGGCCCACTTTCAATTGGCGCGGTCCTACCAAGCCATGAAGCAATTTTCCCAGGCCATCCGGGAATGGGAAGAGACCCTCCGCAACCAACCTCAATCGGCGGAAGCCTGGTGGCAACTGGGCAAGACCCATTACCAACTGAAACATTATGCCGCGGCCTTGGCCCCCTTACAAAAAGCGCTGGAGCTGGACGCGAACCTTCCCCTGGCCAATTACTATCTGGCGGAGACTTATTTCGAGTTGAAAGATTATGAAAATGCCATCGCCCCTTATTTGAAAGCGTGGTCCGTTCTGCCCAACAAAGTTTCTATCCCCTATAGACTGGGAGTGGCGTACAGCGAACTCAACCGTCCAGAAGAAGCCATTCCCTATTTGCAAAAAACGGTAGCGCAAGACCCCGAGCACGCGCCCGCTTATTTTTTAATGGGAGAAAATTATTTAAAGCTGGAACGGTATAAAGAAGCCGTCCTTCCTTATAAAAAAGCGTTGGCAACCGACCCGGAAAACCAGATCATCTGGGTTCACCTGGGAACGGTTTACTGGAAACTGAAGCGGTACCCTGAGGCCCGCAACGCCTACCAGCAAATCGTGCGGCTCAACCCGCGGGACGCGACTATTTACAATGAACTGGGCATGGTCAATGTAGTGATCCACCGCTATGAAGAGGCTGAGAAAGCTTACCTCCGGGCAATCCATATCCAACCGGATTTTTTTAAAGCCCGCCACAACCTGGCTTCTTTGTACGATCTCATGGGACGTGGTCAGCAGGCCATCAAGGCCTATCAAGCGGCGTTGGCGGTGGCCGAAAACGATCAGGTTTATATTCAACTGGGCTGGCGGTTGGGCGAAGCCAGGCGTTATCCCGAAGCCATCAAGGCGCTCGACCGGGCCATGGCCTTGAATCCCGACAATGCCGAGGCGCATTACCGTCTGGGATGGTTGCAGGACCAGATGGGGAATCACTCAAAAGCACTGAACTCTTATAAAAATGCCCTGCTCCTCCACCCCGGCCACCCCGGTGCCTTAATGAAAATCTCGTACCGGAAAGATCAACGGGCGACGCATGAACCCGCAAGTCCCCCCTCCCCACTCAATATTCCCTGACCCAGGGTTTGTCCAGCCCCACCACCGGACAGCAACGCCTTTAACAGGTGCGTTCTACCGGGAACTCATTTAATTTTAATACTTTCCCCGTACAACATGGCGTTGCCTGAAAGAGCGTACGATCAGTAACCGGGGGACAGGACCTGGCCCGACCAGGGGCCACGCATCACTCCCGGATTTGGCCCAAAATCCCCTTAAAATCAAGCAGTCTGCGCAAGTTTCAAGCCTGCTCAACTATTCTGAATTGAAGGATTTTCAACCGTTCCCAACGAAAGATATTTGAGTTGACAGTGCAATCGCCACAACTATATACTTCATCTTCGTTTTTTGGTTTGATAGAGTTGAGGTTGCTTGGAATGCTGAGAACCTACGGTCTTGCAACTCAAGGAACAACAAAAGTTTAACCACCGAATGAGCGGACTCATGGACAACCCGGAAATCGCCAGCGAAGGAGCCCCCGTGGAACAGGAAACGGCCTTGGAGGAAGTCAAGATATGCATGACCACCGTCCACCAAGTCATCGACAGCTTTCCGGATAAGTCGCGGCGTTATTTGATTCCCATGCTGTCCAAGATTCAGGAGAAATTACGTTGGTTGCCGGATGAGGTGATCAAGTTGGTGATGACAGAAATAAGGCTCACGCGCGCGGAAATATATGGGGTGATTTCTTTCTACCATCAATTCCGCATGACCGAACCGGGGAAATACATTTACCGGCTCTGCTACGGAACCGCTTGTTTCGTCAAAGGCGCTCCCATCATCGCTGAAAAACTCAAGGAAAAATATAATATGAGCCAGGGCGAAACGGACCCGACCAAACTGTTCACGCTGGAATTCGCGTCTTGTCTTGGGAACTGCGGCGCCGCTCCCATGGCCATCATTGGCGATGACACCTACGGCACCATTGACCCCGAAAAAACCTACGAAATCTGTGATAATTATTCCCTTTAAGATCAAACTTGGGAGCTGGAACAAGTAATGAGCGTTGTTGCGAAAAAAACAATCAATTTCACTTTAAACGGACAACCCCTGTCCGCTACTGAAGACACGGTTATTCTGGACGCCGCCAAACGGGCGGGCGTTTTCATCACCAACCTGTGCTCCAGCCCGAAACTGAAACCGTTTGCCGCCTGCCGCACCTGCATGGTGGAAACGGTAGTCGACGGCAAAAAGGAATTGGTGTATTCCTGCACCCAGCCGGTCGCCGAAGGCATGGCGGTGCAGACCAACACCGATGAAACCAACCGGTACAACAAAGCCTGTCTGGAAATGTTGCTGGTGGAACATCCTTTGGATTGCCCCATCTGCGACAAGTCCGGCGTGTGCCCCCTGCAGGACAACACCGACGCTTTGAAGCTGTACAACGGACGCTTCGAGATCAGCCGGCGCAACGAGCCCAGCATCAAGTCCAATCCCATCATCGAATTCTATCTGAACCGATGCATCATGTGCGGCATGTGCGTTCGGGCCTGCGACGAAATTCAAGGCGTTCAGGCGCTGGATTATCACCAACGCGGATACAAGGTCACCATCGGCACCGCCAATGACGAACCACTGGATTGTGAATTCTGCGGCCAGTGCATCACAGTGTGCCCCACCGGCGCCCTGATGGACTTGACCTCTGAGGCCCGCGGCCTGGCCAACATGTTCACCAACACCCTTTCCACCTGTAATTTCTGTTCTTGGGGTTGCACTATCAAACTGGAAACTAAAAAAGGCCAGCTGGTGCGGATCGAAGGCGATGAAATAACCTTGGACCTCGGCATCAACGAAGGCAATCTGTGCGCCAAGGGCCGGTTTGGTCACGGCATGGTGCAGAACAGTAACCGCATCCAGACGCCCTTGATGAACGTCGGCGGCGACTTCAAGGAAGTGAGTTGGGACGAGGCCTTGCAGACCATTGCCGAACGCATCACCTCGACCATCAACCGGAGCGGCCCCGAAAGCATCGCTGGCATCGGCGGTGAAAAGCTGACCAACGAGGAAAACTACCTGTTTCAAAAACTATTCCGAAGCATCATCGGGTCCAACCAGGTCACCAACCTGGCCAACTTGCGTGCCCCTTATATCAACCAGTTCCTATTGAAATGTTTTGAAAACGGCATCGCCTCGAAACCCATCACCGAGATGGAGAAGGCCGATGTGGTCCTGCTGTTCAATACGGACATTCCCTCGGAATATCCGGTGGCTGGCAACTCCATCCGCAAAGGCGCCATTTACACGTCGACCGATATTCTGATCGCCAACCCGCGCAATGTGGTGTTCAAACACGAATCCCAGGTGGATGTCCGCATGATCTATAAACCCGGAGCTGACCTGGCGGTGGTGAACCGCATCAGCAAAATTCTGGTGGACCGGAACATTGTCGACACCGCCAAGGCCAAAGCCGCCTTGCCCAATTATGATGAATGGCTGAAATCGCTTTCTCCATACACCGCCGAAGCCACCCAAAAGATCACCGGGCTGGAAGATGCCATCCTGGTCCGCGCCGCGGAACGGTTTGGACGGCCCGCCGACCGATTCATATTGATCGGCAATGACATTCTGGATACCGGCCAGGGTGAAGCCATCTTGATGGCTCTGTTGAACCTGTCTGTCCTCGTGCATCAGGCCGGCGAAGGCAGTGTCAGCATTTATCCGCCCCGCGAGCATTGCAATTCCCAGGGCGTCAACGATATGGGCGTGACGCCCGATTTTCTGCCCGGTTACCGCTCCACTCAGGATGCACAAGCCTTAAAGTCCCTGGCAGAAGTTTGGGGCAAAGGCGAGATGAATTTCAATCAGGAAAACCTGGTGGACAACCTTTGGGAAAACTGTTCAAAGGGATTGATCAAGATGCTTTACATCGCGGGTGAGGACCCCTGCCATTCCTACTATCAGGGTGCTGTGGTCAAAGATGCCTTGAAGACTGTACCTTTTCTGGTGGTGCAGGATATCTACATGACGGAAACCGCCAAAATGGCAGACTTGATTTTGCCCACCAGCACCTACGCAGAAAAAGAAGGCACATTCACCAATATGACGCGGCATGTCCAGCGCGTGGCTCCGGCGATTCTTCCCGAGGGACAATCGCGACCGGACTTTGATATCTTTTCCGATCTTGCCGCGACTTGTGGCAAGCCGTTCGACCATTTCTCCATACGGGAAGTGCAGAAGGAAATTGAACGGGCCGCTCCTATCTTCAAAGATGTCTTTCCGGGTAAAAAATCCACTCAATGGGTTCCGGATGAAATCGGACACCGGCCGGGTTTTGTGGTGACTTCTGAAACGGTCAGTGAGGACCACAAAGAATCTCATCCCTTCAAGCTGGTCAGCAACAATCATATGTTCCACATTGGAAGCTACTCGCACTACGCCAAGGCCCTGGTGGAAATCGGCCCCGATTGTATCGCCGAGATCCATTCCCAGGATGCGCAGGCCATGGGAGTCCAAACCGGCGACCGCATTCGGGTCGAATCTGAAACAAGTTCCGTGGAACTTGCGGTTGAAGTCAACAATCGGTCGACCCAGGGCACGGTTTATATTCCCAAAAACTGGGAGGACATTCCCATCAACATGATGCGGAACGGAGAAAAAGGGTTGATCTCAGTTAAAATCTCCAAAGTTGGATGAAGCTTTCAAAACCTATATCCTGAAAATATTTTTTCATAACAATAATTATGGGCGATCTTAAAGAAGATTTACACAGCGATTACATGGTCCTCAACATGGGCCCGTCCCATCCCGCCACTCACGGAACGGTCAAGTTTTTATTGACCCTGGATGGCGAAACCATCATCGATTGTATTGTGGAAGTCGGCTATCTGCACCGTGGTTTTGAAAAGATGTGCGAAAGCGTGACCTGGACCAATGTGTTTCCCTACACGGACCGGTTGAATTATTGTTCGGCCATCATGAACAACATCGGGTACGCCCTGGCGGTTGAAAAACTTCTGGGGATCGAATGCACGGAGCGATGCCAGTACATCCGGGTGGTCACCAACGAACTGTCGCGCATCTCCGACCATTACACCAATATCGCCGCCGCGGCCCTGGAGTTGGGCGCGTTGACGGTATTCATTTATTTTGTTGAGACCCGCGAAATCATTTGGGATCTGCTGGAAAAAGTCTGCGGCGCCCGGCTCACTTCCAGTTATATCCGGATCGGCGGACTGATGTGCGACCTGCCGCCAAACTTTGATGAGGACTTGCAGGCGGTCTACCCCAAACTCGACTCTCTCTTTGATGACGTGGACAAACTCCTGACAAAAAACCGGATTTTTCTGGACCGCATGCGCGATACCGGGATCATCTCAAAGGAAAGCGCCATCTCCTTTGGTTTTACCGGACCCTGCCTGCGAGCTTGCGGCGTCGACTACGACATCCGAAAAGCTCAACCCTATCTGGTCTATGACAAAATCGATTTTGATATTCCGCTCGGCACCACCGGCGACAATTTTGACCGGTATCTGGTGCGGATGGAAGAAATCAAACAAAGTTTTATAATCATCAAGCAAGCCATGAAGGATATGCCGGATGGCCCGATCAATGTGGACAACCCCTATACCCGCCAGCCTTCCAAGCAGGATGCTTATACCAAGATGGAAGAGATGATCGCGCATTTCAAATTGACGATCGAGGGTCTCAAGCCTCCGGTGGGCGAGGTTTATTTGGGCACCGAAGCCGCCAATGGCGAGTTGGGATTTTACCTGGTCAGCGATGGCACAGGAAAACCCTACAAATGCCGGGTGCGCCCGCCTTGTTTCACCATGACCGCCGCCGTCGAAGAAATCATGCGCGGCCAAATGCTGGCCGACATCATCCCTACATTTGATATGCTCAATATGATCGGCGGCGAATGCGACCGGTAAAATGGTCTGCCCGTTTTTGATTTCCTGCCAACTTCTCCCTTGGGTTCCTCCCTCAATGTATTCATCCACTTTTTATGGCACGGTTTGAGATGAAACGACTGGGTAAACTTGTTTTTCTCCTGACCGGTATTTTGCTCCTGGTGTGGGCAATGCAAAAAGTAGACTTGGACTCTGTAACCGCTCTGTTGCTCCAAATGGGTTGGGGATTTACGGGAGTGCTCCTGGCTTACGGAGGGGTGGCCTGGTTGGATGCGATTTCCTGGAAGTTCGCCTTCAAACCGGATGAAGCGCCCACCATTAAAACCTGGGAGCTGTGGCGCATCCGAACCATCGGTGAGGCCTTCAACGCCATCACCCCTTTGGGCACGATGGGCGGCGAACCGGTCAAAGCGCAACTATTGAAAGAGCGTCATCAACTGAGTTTCAAACAGGGCCTGGCCTCCCAGGTGGTGGCCCGCACCGCCCTGCTGGTCGCGTTGATTGTCTTTCTGCTTCCAGGCACCGGCCTGTTGTTCAACTCTCCCATGGCCCCGGCGATTTCAAACAGGTGAGCCTGGTTGGGTTGATCACTTTTTCCACTTTGATATTTTTATTTCTGCTTTTTCAAATCAATGGCGGCCTTGGGAAAATAACCTCCTGGTTTTCGGTCAAATTTCCTGGCGCCGCCCTGCAGGGATTTTTATCGCACACCGGGGCGCTCGACCAGATGATGTCCCATTACTATAAAAAACACCCGTTTCGTTTTTTAAAATCCACGAGTTTCGGATTGCTGGGTTGGGCGGCGGGTTTGCTGGAACTTTATTTGACCCTGTATTTTCTGGGACACTGGGTGGGCATTCCGGAATTATGGATCATTGAGGCCCTCACGCAATTGGTGCGGGTGGGGAGTTTTTTCATCCCACTCAGTCTGGGCGCGCAGGAAGGCGGCCTGGTTCTGATATTCGTTGCTTTGGGACTGGGAGGCGATTTGGGATTGGCGGTGGCTTTTGTGCGACGCCTGCGTGAATTTATCTGGATCGGATTGGGACTGGTGCTGGGCTGGGCAATGGCCTTCAAACCCTCGGCGGCGCAGGCTGAGTAGATGGCAAATTTATGAACCGGAACCTTTGAAACTCGAGCCAGTTTTTACAGCACGTCGCGCCGGACCCCGCGGTCCATCTTCCTGCCCCATGGGTTGCGCTTCACCGATTCGGTGAACACGTCATTCTGCTGGACCAGGCCATCGTGCGGCGTTTTGATGGTGCCGATCCGTTTGGATTTGAGCTCATTGATGGCATCTTCAATCATTTTCTCTTCTTCCGATTTCGCCGCCTTTTTAACGGATTTTCCTTTGGCAGGTGGGGCCTTGGCTGGCGCCGGGGCCGGCTTCTTTGCCTGGGCTTTTACCGGGTTGGGGGAAGCTGGAGGCGGAGCCGTCTGCTCGGTTTTTGCGATCCCGGGATCAGCCGGCGCCGCGGATTCCTGTGCCGCAGGTTCCTGTCCCGCAGGTTCCTGTCCCGCATCGGTGGACTCGGTACCGGCCTCAACCTCTGCCACCGGTTCGGCCTCTTCCGACGACACCTCTTCCGCTTCTTTCATGGACGTCTTGAAGTTCTTGATACTCCGTCCAAAAGCACTGCCTATTTCTGGTAGTTTTCCAGCTCCGAATATGATCATGATGATCACCAGAATGATCATCAATTCAGGGAAACCTATTCCCATCATAATTGAAATCTCCTGTGCTAAATTTAGCCCGGCAGGTCACCAGGGAAATAATAACGCAAATTATAGCATATTTCAGGAGGAAAGGCCGGACGGTTGGACCCTCTGTCCACCCAACGGCCGCAAAAAACCCCATGCCACATCAAAGGGTTGCTCATGCCTCCCCGGAGAGGAGCCCGGAGGTTCCCCGCCGCGCTAAAGAACTGGATTCATCCCCCAATATGGCCGTTCAAAATAGCCGATCCGGTGATGGCTTTGTTGCCATGGGCGTTTTTCTTGGCGGCCTTGAAATGCATGGTCGCTTCGCCATGTCTTCCCAACTTGTCCAGGCAAATCGCTTCATTGAAATGGGTTTCCCCGATACTGGAATCGGCTTTGGAGGCCGCCTGAAAATGCTTCAATGCCACATCGTAGTGACCCTGATTCCAATGATCTATACCCTCTTGGTTGTGCTTGACCGCGCCAGGGTTCGATCCTTCAGGCACGGACATGGGTCCTTCCCCTGCAAA
>SMVS01000025.1 GCA_004357435.1 Nitrospina sp.
AATTCTAGGTCATTTGATCGGTGCCTGTCAATTTCTAATGCAGGGGTGCCCCTGCAGGCAAATGGCCATGCTCTTTGAATCATGCCCACCCCGGCTGAGCATAAATCGGAGCTTGGACCCATTTAGCTCGGCGCTTTGCCGACCATTCGCTGTGGAGGCAGAGGGCTGATCTCCAGTTGCATGTCCTGAAATTGTTGAGTGCAAGTCAGAGTATGACCACTTGCCTCCAGCCGCAGGCTGGTTCACACGGTAGCGGTCAATTCGGGGTCTTGTGCCATTTCCAGGATTTTATCGCGTCCAAAGTGGTCGAGATAGAGCAGGAAGTGCTCGCGCGACAGGTAGTTCCAGATTTTGCGGGACGGAAAATTCTCGTCCAGAATGCCGTCGAAACTTTCATAGACATCCATCACTTGCTCACGGCTCATGCCGGCCTCGATTTCAAAGTCGAAAACGATCGCCATGTCCCGTTCCGGATCGTTTAAAATGCGGTCGATCTTGAATTTTCCGGGATTGTGAAAAATCGCCGAATCTTTTTCCAGCGCGAAGGTGGACTGGCCCACCGAGTGAATGACGCCGGAGCCGAGTTCGCTGTGTTGGGTGGTGAATTGGATGGTGTCCTCGGCTTCGTGCAGTTCTTCGGTGGGAAATCCAAAGAACAGGTACAGGTGGTTCCAGATGCCGGCCTGCGAACTGTTTTCCAAGACTCTTTTTTCGGTGGCCTGATCGCACCCTTTGTCGATGATCGAGAGGATACGGTCGTTGGCGCTTTCCAAACCAAAAAACAGCATGATGAATCCGGCTTCGAAGATTTCCTCAAACAACTCCACGGTTTCCACGCTGTCGGCTTCGAACTTGAGCATGCCCAGCGCCCGCATGTCCACCTTGAGCTTGGTGATGGCCTTGGCCATGCGACTGAAGGCGTTGGGTGAAATGGCTTCATCGGAAAACGTGAAGTAACGGGTGTTGTAGCGTTTTCCCAAATAGGCCAGGTCTTCGGCGACACGCTCTTCGTTTTCTTTGCGGTAATAGGAGTCGTAAATGTGGCTGTGGGTGCAGAAAGTGCATTTGCCCCAATAGCAACCCCGGCTGGCCATATAGGGCAGAACCGGGTAAGGCATCAGGTATTTATCGAGCGGCAGGTGATCAAATGTGGGCCGCACCAGCTGGTCGTAGGGCAGGGACTGCGCTTTCGGATTTTTAACCACGCGGCCCTGATCCAGATGAATCAGATTGGGCACTTCATTGAGGTCGCCGCCTGCTTTGAGTTGCTCCACCAGTTTCAGCAGGGGGAGCTCGCCTTCAAACAGGATGAGGCTGTCGAAGATTTCCTCGAACAGCGCCTGCTTGTTGTCCAGAATGTCGATGTGCCGGGTGAACACACTGCCGCCGATCACGATGTGCAGGTGCGGCTGAGATTTTTTGAGCAAACGCGCCAGGGTCAACCCGGCGATGACCTGGCCGACATGAATGACGGAAATGCCGACCAGCCCGTAATCCTGCCAGGCCACCGTCGGCATCAGTTTTTTCTCCAGCAGGTTGAGATAGGGATTGGCCACGCGGTCCAGGGTGGCCGCGAGGAGGCCTTTCAGATTTTCCTCCGGATTGCCCTGCATGAAAAATGAATCGAGGTCGATCCGGCTCGGGAAGTGAGCGTAGGAGATCAACTTCATGGCCACTTTCAGGGTGGTGTAGGCACGCTTGTAAACCGCAAACTGGAAAAACAATTCTTCGGTCCTTAAAACCTCCTTGGCCTCTGCGACACCGGACAGGACACTTTCCAGGTAATCGGCATCTCCCAGGATTTCCCGGTAGATATTTTTGGCTTCGTTTTCTTCTGGAGTGTACGCCGGTTGCGAGAGCCTCTGCCGGATCAGGTCCAGGCATTCTTCCAAGTAGCCGCGGGACAGAAAAATCTCATATCCCTCTATATTGAAATCGAACTGGTCCACCGCGTGGCCGTGGTGTTGCAGAAAGGCCGTCAGCGTCGGCAACGCCAGATAAGGCTGGCTGGGAAACCATTGCGGTGGAAAGATCAGGGCTGTTTTCATTCAATTACCAGTGAGGATTGAAGTGAGTGAAATGAATGCCTCAATCATAGTGGAGTCGAGGGGATGGTGTCAATGAACGGTTCGGTTTTTGAGCCTTTGCGAGGTTTTTGGGGGACGGCCCGCGCTGGTTCTGGAGGCGGGATATGGGAGCCGCAAGCGGTTGCGGATTCAGATGAAACCCGCGTGGTTGCAACCGCCAATTGTCTTGACACTCCGTCTGCTAAAAATATATAATGCGGACTCATCCGAAATAACGGCATAACCGTTTAAAATAAAAATACTTATAGACGCAACGAGCGTTGATTTTATGGGTGTGTTTCAGTCATATTTTAAGGAGGCCAGGCTTTGAGCGAAGAAGAGACCAAAACAGAAGAAGGCGCCGCAGGAGCGGCTGAAGAGGAAAATCTACGCAGGGAAGACCCGGTGGGGGATCTTTCCGAGCTTGAGAAAATCAAGAAGGAACTGGAAGCGGAGAAAATAAAAGCCGCCAAGGAGCTCGAAGAGGGTGAGGATGAGGAAGAGGATTTAAGAGAAGTCGATTTTCTGCAAAAACTCATCACTTTGTCCGTTCAGTTCGATCATCATGTGGGTGTGTATTTGATGGCCGGTTACATCGACTGCGGCCTGAAATACGATTCCCGGCTGTCCGACGCCTATTTGAAGCATTTGAACTCCCTCCAGGGGTTTTTGCGGTTGTTGGAGAAGGTGGACGGGGTCACCCGTGAGACCGTCACCAAAGATTGCATCATCCGGCTGCGCGGTGTGATTCAGGATATCCATAAGCATATGGTCAAGCCCTTGTTCAAGGAAGTTGATCTGATGAAGAAAAAACCGAATATGGAAAATCTGGATAACTTCAAGCGGGAATGGAACGAACGGCTGATTGATTTGCAAGGCGCCTGTGACTTTGAGTACCAGGTTCTTGATGTTAAGAATTACATAGTTGACTGATCCGATTGGCGGGAGGCCCGGTTGAATCCCAACAGGGAAAAGACTCGAGGCGGTCTCGTATCAGATTGAAGCAATCCTGAAAACAGCGGAAGTTCCATTGCGGGCTTCCGTCGTTTTTTTTGCCGGCCCTATATCGGCCGGGGTGTTTCTAAAAATCCGGATCCACCTGAATACCAATCCTGAGAAAAAACCGGTGCTTGATCTGGGCCGGCGAACGAGAGAAATACCTCATGTCGGATGAATTGGCAGAGCAGGACAACCAGCAAGAGAACGAGGCGTTGGAGCTGGCAGAAGCCACCACCACTCCCGAAGAAGTTCCAAAATGGGCGGACGTCGATCATTCCAAACTGTATGTGTGGGTTGCGGATGCCAATAACGACCGCATTCAGAAGTTTGACGGCAATGGCAAATTCCTTTTTAAGTTCGGCAAGCCGGCCGGGACCCGGGCGCCTTATCGGCCCGGAGAGTTCAAGGCGCCGTTTGGGGTGGCGGTCGACAAGGAAGGCGACATCTGGGTGGCCGACACGGGGTGCCATCGCATTCAAAAGTTCGACCCGGACGGAGATTTCATCCTGGAAGTGGGAGGGGAGGGATGGGGTAACGAAAAATTTTACTGGCCGGAGAAAATTCTGGCGGAGCCGACCGGCAACATTCTGGTGGTCGATACCCACAATCATTGCATCAAACGCTATGACGAAACTGGTGAGTTCCTTCTGGGGTTCGGTTTCGCAGGTGATTTCGACGGCTTCTGTAAATTCCCCTCGGGGCTGGATGTCGATGGCGAGGGTAACATTTACCTGGCCGATCGCGACAACCAGCGCATCCAGATATTCAACGAAGACGGGCAATTCCTTTCTAAATTTGGTGAATACGGTTTCGAGGAGGGACGCTTCAACTTTCCAGCGGATGTGGTGGCCCTTCGGGACGGTAACATTTTAGTCGTTGAAAAAAGCCAGAACCGCATGCAGGTGTTTGACCGGGAAGGTCACTTCATCAGTGTCCATGGGGAGCACGGCAAACGTGACGGGCAATTCAATTGTCCCATGGCGGCAGTGCAGGATCCTTATGGGTTTTTGTTTGTGGTGGACACCCTGAACCATCGCATTCAGAAGTTCGACCCGGATTTGAATTTCGTGAGCAAATGGGGCACAGTGGGCAATGAAGAAAAGCAGTTTAAAAATCCTTCAGGTATTTGCCTGTCCTGGGAACCGGACTGGGCTCCGGCCGATGAATGATTTATGACGCCTTGGATGGGGGAGAGAATCACTGAAATGACTGTGAACAGATGTCTCTGGGGGGCATTGCTGGGGGTGTTGATGATGGGTGGGATAGCGCCTGTTTTCGCTGAAGACGGGAAAGCCGAGCCTGAACCTGTTTTTGGCGGGCAAATTCTAAGCCTCACCGAACCCAAGGTGGTGGTGAAGGCGTCTACCAATCCCCGGTTTCAGGACAACCACAACGGCACCGTCTTCGATATCGAGCAACAACTGGTTTGGACCCAGAGGGATTCTTACCAGAATCTGAAGCAATGGATCAACTGGAACCATGCCCAGAATTATATCCGTGATCTTAATGAAAAAAAATTCGGCGGGTATTCGGATTGGCGTCTGCCGACACGCAAAGAACTGTCCAGCCTGTACGATGAAAGCCAGTCCATCCCCTGGAATTATTATTGGACCAAAAATGAGATCCACATGGACACCATCTTTGGTGACAGTAGTTGCTGTTATTGGACCAACGAGGAGTACCCGGGGGAGATGGCTTGGGGATTTAATTTCATAAGAGGTAAGTCTTACCTTAGTATGAAAGGTGGCATTCAACACTCTTTGACGGTCATCCGTGGCGTTCGCTCCATGGACCCCGACGAGTTGGCGCAACGTTGAGGCGCGGCGCCGGAGCAACCTAGTCAGGCTTTGCTTGCGCCCAATAATTGGGGCGTAGTTTAAGAGGTGAGCTATCGGCCTCTCCTGCTTAAGGGGCCGGTCATGAGTTTAATAAAATAATCCGCATCGCGGATGGTGGTATTTTAATGAGCGAAGAAGAAACTCAGGAAGAATCTGATCTTAAAGAATCCCTGGTCTCCAATGCGGATACTGGGGAGGGCGTCGACCCGGAAGAAGTTTCGCCTCCCGAAACGGGAGATCTGGGCAAGAATTTCCAGGAGATGGAAAACGATCCGCTGGAGCGGGCGCAGAAGGAGGGTGGGGAGGAAGCGGAGTTTGATTTGGCGGCGCAGGTGGTCGAGTTCCGCGCTCAGATAGAGGAAGAGCCGGACAATTGCATCCACCATTACAATATGGGCGAGGCCCTGGGAGAGATGGGGGAAGAGGCGGAAGCCCGAGTGGAGTTGGAAAAGGCGCTGGCTTGTGACCCGGAGGAAAAGTATCATTCCATAATCCACTTCGCAATGGGCAATCTCATATACGTCGAGCTCTTGTCCGGAATCCAGTCGATCGTTGTCAAAAGTTCGGTTGGTCTGCATTCTGCCCACAAACCGGGTAGCACCATCACCGAGGTAAATGATGAGGATTACCTTGCCCCTATTGAGCATTTTGAAAAGGCGCTAAAATTTCTTCCCAAGCTCAACACCGATGACGATCTCGTGGATTTCATCGGTACGGAAGCGCCATCGTTACTCGCCAACATGTACTACAAGTGGGCGTCGGATCTAATAGACAAATCACGGCAAATCACCAAATATGGCGGTGAGATCCATGATGTCAAGACCGCTTTAAAATATTTAAAAAAAGCCCAGGAGATCGATCCCAGCCATTCGCAGGCCAACTTGATGATTTCATACGCAAAAAAAATGTTGGCTATAGGCTGGAAGGCCTATGATGAATACGGTTGGGAAGCCAAGGATATCCCGGGACAGGAATAGCGCCGGTGAGTTTTTACGGACGGCACACTTCAGGGAGAATTGAACAGGTATGGCGGACATCAAAAAACTGATAAAGGAACAT
>SMVS01000026.1 GCA_004357435.1 Nitrospina sp.
CGGGCGTGGCCGACGTGGCAGTAGTCGTAGACGGTGACGCCACAGACATACATCCGCACCTTGCCCTCTGCCAGAGGGACGAAGTCTTCCTTTTGCATGCTGAGAGTGTTGAATATGCGCAGGCTCATAAGGACAAATTATCATCCCGTGCCGATAAAATCAATCCGCCAGGTTGCACCTGGAGGCGAAGGGTCGCACTCTTCTTGCACTCAACAATTATGGGGCATGATGCCAAGTGCCAGCTTCTTGGGTCCAGCGTCACGCTGGCCGGGCAACGCCCGGAAGCAATGGGTCAGACTCTGGATTGCACTCAATAATTATGGGGCATGATTCGAAGAGTTCAGCCTCTTGGGTCCAGCGTCACGCTGGCCGGGCAACGCCCGGAAGCAACGGGTCAGACTCTGGATTGCACTCAATAATTGCAGGGCATGATGCCAAGTGCCAGCTTCTTGGGTCCAGAGGCACGCTGGCCCGTTGGAGCCAGGGCACCTGGAGGCGAAGGGTCGCACTCTCCCTGCGCTCAGCGGTGGTGGGGCATGATTCAAAGAGACCTTGGCAGAACACGCAAAATCTGGATTGGTGCCGACAGCTCTGATGGGAGATCAATGGGTTCCCCCTTTCCGAAGGGGGCTAGGGGGCTTGTTCCTTAGTTTCGTTGCCTCACTTATGAGGCAACACAAAAACATAGATTCTTCGTCGCTGAACGCTCCTCAGAATGACCAGGCTATGGAAGGGTTCCGTCGGTCAGGGAGAGGGTTTGAAACGGTGGTTCAGTTCCTGAACGTTGGTGCGCAGTTGGGCGACGACGCGTTCGGCCTTGAATTTCAATAAAGCCTCGGTGACCTCCTCCGATTTGTCGATGCCCGCTATCTTTTTGCGGATTTCATCCAGCGCCGTTTCCAGCTTTTCACTGCGCTTTTCACTGAAGCTCTTGGCGATTGCGCTCTTCAGTCCGCCGCCGTCGTAATGCTTGGTGATGGCCATCAACATGCGTTTGTGCGGAATCGATTTCTTGCCTTTTTTCCAACCCTCGATGGCCTGATAGATTTCTTTTTCGATGTTGTCCACCAGCAGGTTGTAATCGATATCATCCACCAAATCGTGGATCTCTCCCGGTTTGGATTCAGAGACGATCTTGAAATCTTCGGTCAGATCCGGCCCGGTTAAAGAAACAATTCTGGAATATTGGGCGACTTCATCCGGGTACAGTTGCGGGTGCCAGAATTCCATGATGTATTCCTGGCTCTTCACCGAGTCGAATTGGAACTCGCCCTGGGCATTGGTCTGGGTAAAGTATCCGTTGGGCACCACAAACACGGTGCCGATCATGTCCTTGTGCAGGTTGCACCGCAGAATCACCGGCCCCGCCGCGATCATCTTCATGGACTTCGACGTGCCCCCGGCCATGGCCCCCAGGTTGAACTGGTTGTTCAGGGATTTCGAATAGATGTTGTGGACCTCATTGTCGTTGTTGACGAAGGTGAGGATGGACCCGACCTGGACCACCGAGTGGGCGGGAGAAAATTGCAGATCCGTTTGCTGGATTTCGATTTGCTGAGTGGTTTGATTGGGAATCCGCAACTTGTCTTTGGTTTCAAGAAAGACTACGCCGCGCTCGTCGGCGGGCTGGCCGTTGATAGTGACGTGGCCCTTGACGAGGGTGACCTTTTTCTCAATTTTACTGGAAGACCCCTCCATATTATGGCCGGAGCCCTCCGATTTTTTCCCCTCGGTTGGGGCGGTGTCCAGCTTGGCGGTTTGGGTCTCGCCTTTTTTAGGGGAATTTTTGAGTCGGGCTTTTTTCATGCCCTCGCCCGGCTTGCGCAATCCCATGGCGGTCAAAAACTGAATCACAAACGGTTGGTCGAAGGTCTTGTCGAGTTCGATCGCGCGTTCGAAGTGGGGCGCCGCGCCTTCATAGTTCTTCTGCAGACTGCGCACCACAGCCAGGTTGAAGTGTGCCTGCGCCAGGTCTTCCTTGATCTCCAGCGCTTTCATGTAACCGGCTTCCTCTTCCGTGTATTGTTTTTTCAGGCCGTGGCTTTTGCCCAGATAATTGTAAGCGAGATAATGCCGGGGGTTGAGGGCGATGGTTTTTTGAAAGAGGTCGATCGCCGCGTCGGCATTTTTTTCGTGGAGGCGGGTGAGGCCCCAATTGAAAACGATTTCCTCGTCGTCCGGGGCCAACTCATGGGCTATCGCGAACCGCTTGTTGGCGCCCTTGAATTTTTCCTGCATGCGCAGGGACGCCCCCCAGATCGCATAAACTTCCGCAGACTTGGGACTCAACTCGGCGGCTTTTTCAAACGCCACATGGGCCAGTTCGAATTTGCCCTGGTCGGTCAACTGCATCCCCAGGGATATTTGTTGCAGAGTTTCCGGGGGCAGGGGGGGGCCTTCGGCAGAAGCCGCCACCTCAGCCACTTTCTCCGGTCCCGGTTTTTCTGCCGGGTCGGGCCCACCGGCGCCCTCCAAACTTTCCGCAGGTTTGGCATCGGGATTGGAGGCCGGCAGTTCGCCAGAGGTTTTTTTATATTTGGTGTAGGGTTCCAAATGAGTGGGCGGTGCGGACAGGTAGAACAATCCCCACACCATCACGCTGGCTCCGACGGCCACCGCCAGAATTTTAAGGATTTTTGCCGTTCCCAATATGGGTGTGCTGGCGCCAACGCTCTGTCTTTGAAATTCTTTTTTATGTGTCATCGGTTTTTCCAGAAGCCATACAGTTTTTTGGTTCTTATATTAATAGAGGGTTGCCCTCTATGCGATCCCGGTCTTTTGGGTCCGGCAGTCCGTGGGTTTTTACAATTCCGACCGGAGTCTGGGAAGCGGTAAATTTAAAACACTTTTCTTGGGAAGTTCGTCAGCCGTTACCGGAGAACTCAATTTTTTAGGGGAGCCTGGAATTTTGGCAACGCACGCAGACATCCTGTGCTGGGTGTTGGCGCCCCCGCATTCGGAACACGTGGTGGCTGATTTATCCACACGGGTGGATTGCAGGAGGATAAAATCTTTTTGGCAATCCTCGCAATAATATTCGTACAACGGCATGGCCGGGTTCCTTTCGGAGAAAAACTTTGGTTGCAAAGTTTCGATGATTAGGATTTAATCATAGCTTCAAATGGCCTGTCAAATGTAATTTCCAGCCCATTCAGCACCCGAGCCTCTTGATATTGAAACGCATACATTCTGCTTGATAACCCCGCGTCTGAGTTTTCATGAAAACGTTAACCGCCAAATCGCTGGTCAAAAAGACCCTCGAACAGACCCTCAAGGGCAAGTCGGGGTATCTGGCCGATCGGTCTATTGAGTTGGCCTGCCACCAGGGGATCATCCACACGGAAAACTCACTGTGGGATTCCCAGATCCAGCCGGTCAGCCTGGATTTGCGGCTGGGCAAGAAGGCCTACCGCATCCAGAGCAGTTTTCTGCCAGAAAAGGACACTGTGGAGAGGAAGTTGAAGGACCTCATGCTCTACGAAGTGGATTTGAGGGATGGCGGTATTTTGGAAAAAGGCGCGATTTATCTGATCCCGCTCATGGAGGAACTGGATCTGCCATCGGCCATTTATGGGTGCACCAATCCCAAAAGCTCCACCGGGCGGCTGGATATGTTCACCCGGGTGATCATCGACCACGGGCACCGGTTCGATGAAATCTCTCCAGGTTACAAGGGCAAATTGTATCTCGAAGTCATTTCACGGTCGTTCCCGGTGCGCGTCAAGGAAGGCATCACGCTCAATCAATTGCGGCTCATTCAGGGCAACCCGCACCTGTCCGACACCCAACTCAAAACCATTTATAAAAAAACGCCGATTCTTTTCGATAAAAAGGGGCCGGCGATCGGTGTCAATGATGTGAAAATCGACGGCGGATTGTTCATCAGCGTCGATCTCGCCGGGCGGGGGAAAAATGCTATCGTGGCTTACAAGGCCAAGACCAACAGCAGTGTCATCGATCTGACCAAAACCAACCATTATCTTCCGGAAGATTTCTGGGAGCCGATCAGGGTTCATAAAAAAAACCGGCTGGTGCTGGAGCCAGAGAGTTTCTATATCATGATGTCCAGGGAAAAAATATGCATCTGGCCCAATCTGGTGGGGGAAATGATTGCCTACGAACCGAACAGCGGTGAACTTCGGACGCATTACGCCGGGTTTTTTGATCCGGGTTTCGGCTGGCATGGGGGGCGCTCCAGCAAAGGCCAGGGCACTCGCGCCGTCATGGAGGTGCGGCCGCACGATGTGCCTTTCATGGTCGAAGACGGGCAGACCTTTTGCCGCCTCAAATTTGAAAAGATCACCGAAAAGCCCAATCGGGTTTATGGGAAGGATATCGCCTCCCATTATCATTCGCAGGAATTAAAACTCAGTAAATACTTCAAAAGCTGACCCCCGCCATATAATTTTTGCGGTGGCTGGGGTTTATGGATAGAATGGGGCGTTAACGCAGGAGGCATTCAGTGGAACGGAATGAACTAAAATCGATTGTGGAAAATCTGCTGTTGGCCGCGGATCAACCGGTGAACCCGGACCACCTCTTGCAAACCTTCGTGAATGGCACGGACCGCGCTGAATTGACAGCGGTTCTTGATGAACTGACCGAGGAGTATCAGTCGAAGAGTTTGCAGATCGTGCAAGTGGCGGAAGGCTACCAGTTGTGTACCCGGCCGGAATACGCTGATTGGATTCGGAAATTCCTGAAACTCGATAAAACCTTTCGCTTGTCGCGCGCCGCTCTGGATACATTGTCCATTATCGCCTACAAGCAACCCATCACCCGAACCGAAATCGAGGCCATCCGCGGGGTCGATTCCAGCGGCGTTGCCAGAACCCTGCTGGAAAAAAAGATCGTGGGACCGGCGGGCAGGAAGGATGTGCCGGGCAAGCCCATCATGTACCGGACCACCCGGAAATTCCTGGAGTATTTCGGGCTGAAGGATTTAACGGAACTGCCCACCCTGGAAGATTTCAGCGAAGAGATTCAGGGCGAAAACGTGTCTCCTCAAGCGGAAATCCTGTTTGAATCTCCAGCGGACGACCCGTCCCCGGAGGCGGCTCAAGATTTGCCGAAGGGCCCGACTGGAGATTTGCCAGGGAACCCAGCTGAAGATTCACCTTCCCAAGAGTGACTCTTAATCAATCCGTATATGAGAACATCATGGCAATGCGTTTGCAAAAAGTTATTGCACAAGCCGGCGTCACCTCCCGCCGTGAGGCGGAGCGCCTGATTGATGCCGGTAAGGTTTCGGTCAATGGCACGGTGGTCCGCAAGCAAGGATCTCTGGTCGATCCGGTCGCGGACCGCATCCAGGTGGCGGGCCGGCGTTTGCCGCCGCCGCAGGATAAAATTTATATCCTGTTCAATAAGCCCCGGGGGTGCCTGACCACCGTCCGCGATGACAAGGACCGGCCCACGGTCATGGACTATTTCAAAAAATTCCCCGCCCGGGTTTTCCCGGTGGGCCGTTTGGATTTCAATACCGAGGGCCTGCTGATCTTGACCA
>SMVS01000027.1 GCA_004357435.1 Nitrospina sp.
GACCAGACCAGGAAAATTTCTGGATTTGATAAGCTCCACCGCTCCCATGTCCGTCAAGTTGTTCTGCCCCAGATAAAGATGAGTTAAATTAGGAAGGTTTTGTGACCTCGCCAAGCTGACCGCTCCCTCGTCTCCCATTTCGTTGCTGTAAAGGCTCAGAACGTTCAATTCGGGAAATGATTTGGACTTCGCTAAAAAGGCAACCCCTTGCGGGGTGATCAGGTTATCATTCAACAGCAAAATTTTGAGATGACTGAAGTTTTTGGATTCGGCCATCAGTTGGATGCCATCCTCCCCCACTTCATTTTTCCAAAGCTTCAGGGTTTCCAGGTTTTTTAAATGAGGCGATTCCACCAGCGCCTGCACTCCCAGATCGCCCAACAGGTTGCCCCACAAATCCAGATGCTTGAGGTTGGCTAAGTAGGGAGATTGGGCCAGGGCTTCCATACCCGTATGTTTAATCCAGTTGCTCTGCAGGAGGAGCGTGGTCACTCCCTTCAGAACATCCATCCGGGCCAGCGCTTCGGCCCCGGCGGTCTTGATTCTCAAACCACTCAAGTCCAACAGGGTGCCATCCTGGCTCAAGCGTTGCCGCACCAAAGAGTCGATATCCAACGCCCAGGCTTGGGTGGACCCCAGCAGGCAAATTGAGCAAATCAGAACTGCATATTTTTTGAGAGCGTTCACAAGCTTCCAATCCGCGAAACAAGGGGTCTTGTCAGAAAGGCAACCAAAATGAGCCATTCGCGCTAGATTATCAAATATTTGAATATGGTGTATATAATTTTTGTGCCGGCCTGGAACGTGCCCGCCAGGGTTCCGGTGATTTTGGAAACGCCGATTCGTTCACGGTAGCTCACCGGAATTTCTGCTATTCGTAACTTCTTGCGCACGGCTTTGATCTGCATTTCAACCGTCCATCCGAAATCCTGATCCTGCATATCGATGGCTTGGAGCGACTCATATCGAATGGCCCGAAACGGACCGAGGTCGGTGTACTGGTGCCGGAAGAACAAACGTATTAAAAATACCGCGAGCTTGTTGCCATAACGAGCTTGCGGCAGTAGCGCCTTGCGGCTGGCTGGTTTGATCATGCGACTGCCCAGAACAAAATCTTTTTGGCCGGCGAGAATGGGTTCCAGCAGGAGGGAAATTTCTTCGGGATAATCGCTGTAGTCGCCGTCCAGGAACACCACGATATCGGGGTGGTCCAGCATGGCGATGCCTTTCAGGCAAGCACTGCCATAACCCCGGCGCTTTTCCTCAAAAACTTTCGCGCCGTGGTCCCGAGCCACTTGCGCGGTTCGATCGGTGGAGCAGTTGTCGACCACAATAATTTCATGAAGCCGCTCATGGGGAAGGTCATTCAGGACCGAGGCGATGGATTGTTCCTCGTTATAGGCGGGGATGATGACTGAAATTCGGGGAGGCATGAAACTGGCTAATGTCCGTTTTGAACGGCTTGTTTCATTTCTTTCACCAGCGCTCCCAGCCGGGTATTCCGTTCTTCGGCGTCCTGGTATTGAGCAATGATTTTTACAAGCGCGCTTCCCACAATCACGCCATCGGATATTTTGGAAGCTTGCCGGGCCTGTTCCGGCCCGGAAATTCCGAACCCGATCAATACCGGCAAGGATGTGGCCTGTTTCACCCGCTTCATTTTTGCTCCCAGTCCGTCGGCCAACGGCCCGCCACGAACCCCTGTGACTCCGGTCACCGAAATGTAATAGATGAATCCCTTGCTCTGGCGCGCGGTCCGGTCCACCCGCTCGGGGGTGCTGGTCGGCGCCAGAAGAAAAATCATGTCCAATCCCTTGGAATCCGCCAGCGCATTAAAATCCCCGGCTTCCTCTAAGGGGAGGTCGGGAACAATCACGCCATCGACCCCGGCCTGGACGGCATCATTGATAAACTGGTCTTGCCCGTAAACAAACACCGGGTTGAAACTGGTCATCAAAACGATCGGCAACTGTGAAGTCTGGCGGATGTCCTGCACCAGGTGAATGATCTTTTTTAAAGTGGTGCCGCTCTTGAGCGATCGTTGCGAGGCGGCCTGAATCACCGGTCCATCCGCCAGGGGATCGGAAAAAGGCACGCCCAATTCGATAATATCGGCGCCATTTTCTTCAACCACCTTAAACAAATCCCTGGTGGCGGCAAGATCCGGGTCACCGGCAGTGATAAAAGCCACCAGGGCTTTTTCATTTTTTGACCGCAATGCATCAAAACATTTCGAAATCCGCTTCACAATTCCTCTCCGATCATTTCCGACACCTGCGAGACATCTTTGTCTCCCCGGCCCGAAAGACAGACCACAATGACTTCCTCCTTCTTCATTGTCGGAGCCAGTTTGGCGACATAAGCGATGGCGTGGGCCGACTCCAATGCGGGGATGATTCCTTCCGACCGGGACAACAGTTCAAAACCTTCCAGCGCTTCCTGGTCGGTGATCGATACATATTCAGCGCGCCCACTGTCTTTCCAGTGACTGTGCTCGCATCCCACTCCCGGATAATCCAATCCGGCTGAAATGGAGTGCGCTTCAGTAATCTGGCCGTCCTCATCATGCAATAAAAAACTCTTCATGCCATGTAGAATTCCGACGGTGCCCTGCCCCAGAGAAGCGCCGTGTTTGCCGGTTTCGATGCCCAGCCCGGCGGCTTCGACACCGATGAATTTCACGGATGCCTCTTCAGCGAATGGATAAAACAAGCCGATGGAGTTACTGCCGCCGCCGACACAAGCCACACAAACATCGGGCAAACATTTTTCAACATCCCAAAGTTGTTGCCGGGTTTCTTCACCGATGATCTTCTGAAAATCACGAACGATCATGGGGTACGGATGCGGCCCGACCACAGACCCGATAATGTAGTGGGTGGTTTCCACGGTGGTGATCCAATTGCGGATGGCCTCACTGGTGGCGTCTTTCAAAGTACGTGTTCCGGAAGAAACAGGAATGACTTTCGCGCCCAGCAGTTTCATCCTGAAAACGTTCAGCGCCTGCCGCTTGATATCCTCTTCACCCATGAATACCTCGCACTCCAGATCAAACAAGGCGGCGGCGGTGGCGGTGGCGACACCGTGCTGGCCGGCTCCGGTCTCCGCGATCACCCGTTTCTTGCCCATGCGCAATGCCAGTAGGGCACTGCCAATGGTATTGTTGATCTTATGAGCCCCAGTGTGATTGAGGTCCTCCCGCTTGAGATAAATTTTAGCGCCGCCACATTGCCTGGTCAGATTTTCTGCAAAATAGAGCGGCGAAGGCCGGCCCACGTATTGCTTAAGATAATAAGCCAGCTGTTTTTTAAATTCCGGATCGGCTTGCGCTTCGTGATACACCCGCTCCAACTCTTCCAGCGCGGGCATCAGAGTTTCGATCACATATTTCCCACCGAACTGACCAAAATGTCCCTGCCGGTCGGGCAACGTGGTTGTTGAACTCATGAGTTTCTCCTTTTTATTCACCGCGCACCGCTTTGAAAAATGCTTTTATTTTTTTGGGATCTTTTTTGCCGAGCGACTTTTCCACACCGGAACAGACGTCCACCCCGTGAGGCTGTACCCGGCGCACCGCATCCGCCACATTGGCCGGGGTCAAACCACCGGCCAGAATCACCGGCCCGTATTTTCTGGCGCCGCGCGCCCATTGCCAATTGAAAGTCTGGCCCGTCCCGCCAAACTGCGCTTCATCGAACGCATCCAGCAAAAATCCATTCACGCGATATTTGGACAATGATGCCAAGGTGTCCGCATTCTTCATCCGAAATGCCTTGACCACTGGAATTTTTATCTTGTTGCAAAACGCCGGAGACTCATCGCCATGAAGCTGAACCGTATCCAGCCGGCAGACCTCGATCAGGCGGTTGATCCGCTCGGCGGTTTCATTCACAAACACGCCCACCCGGTTGACGAAAGGCGGCAGGTGCGCCACGATTTTTTTAACCGTGGTTTCGTTGACATGCCGTGGGCTTTTATTATAAAAAATGAACCCCACCGCGTCGGCGCCACAATCGACCGCCATCAGCACGTCGTCCAACCGCGTCATGCCACAAACTTTGATTTTAATCGGCGGGTTGCGTCTTGCCATGTCCTGTCAATTCCTGCAATTTGTCGGGAACATTGTTTGCCTTCATCAAGGTTTCTCCGATGAGGAAAGCGTGCATTCCCAACTGTTCAAATTCGACGATCTCTTCCCGGCTTTGGATACCGCTTTCGCAAACCAGTGTCAAACCGGTCATCCCCTGAGTCATCTTGAGAAGACGGCGCGCGATATTCAAATCCGTTTTGCCTGAGGTCAAGTCCCGATTGTTGATGCCCAGCAAAGTGGCCTCGGCATAAAACGCTTTCTCCATATCCTTTTCATCATGGGACTCCACCAGCGCCGTCATGCCCAACTCCTCGCCCAAATGCAAAAGGTCTTTCAACTGGTTTTTATCCAGTGAGGTGGCGATCAGCAGATAAAAATCGGCCCCGAAAGCGCGTGACTCATGAACCTGGTAATCAGAAAAAATGAAATCCTTTCTGAGAAGCGGGATGCTGATTTTTTTCGACGCCGCGCTCAAATACTCCAGACTGCCCCCGAAAAATTTACTCTCGGTGAGCATGGAGATCGCGGCGGCGCCATTGTGCGCATAGGTTTCGGCAATTTTCATTGGGTCGAACTGCTCGACCAAGTCGCCTTTAAACGGCGTGCGCCGCTTGATTTCCGCAATGATCCGCGACCCCTCTCCTGCCGCGATCAACGCCAAAGGTTTCACCGGCCGTTGATCCCGCGCTCGACCCTTGAGCTCGGCCAGTGGAATGTCACGCTGAGTGCTTGCCAGTTCTTCCTTTTTACTTTCAAAAATCTTGTCGAGGATGTTAGCCATGAACTTGGACACTCACGAATTGCTGATCCGGCAAAGATCTTTTAGTTTTTGCCGGGCGGCGCCGGAATCAATCGATTTGCGGGCCACCTCCAAACCTTGTTTTATGGAATCGGCTTTGCCCCCGGCGGTGATGGCGGCGGCCGCGTTGAGCAGAACGATATCGCGTTTCGGTCCGCCCGCGCCGTCCAGCAACTCCCGCAGGATTTTGGCGTTGTCATCGGCCGATCCGCCCTTGAGGTCTTGGTCCGAACAGTAATCCAATCCCAAATCACTCGGATCCAAAGAATATTCCTTCACCTCCCCATTATTTAATTCCGCAATGCTGGTCGGTCCCGTCAAAGTAATTTCATCCAGCCCGTCTTCGCCATGGACGACGAAGGCCCTTTGGGACCCCAGGTTTTTCAGCACATGCGCCAGCGGCGCAGTCCACTTGGCATCGAAAACTCCCACGATTTGGGCTTTCACTCCAGCCGGATTGGTCAACGGTCCCAGCAGATTGAACAGGGTGCGAAACCCCAATTCCCGGCGGACATCGGCGGCGTGCTTCATGGCTTTGTGCATGTGCGGCGCAAACAAAAATCCGATACCGGCGGATTTCAAACATTCTTCCACCACGGCTTTGTCGGCTTCGATGTTGACGCCGAGGCTTTTCAAAACATCGGCACTGCCGGCCCGGCTCGACACGGCACGGTTGCCATGCTTGGCCACCACGATTCCCGCCCCGGCCACCACAAACGCCGCGGTGGTGGATATGTTGAACGTGTCCGCGCCATCGCCGCCGGTGCCACAGGTATCGACCGCTCCGTTGCCAGAAATATTCAAGGTCTCGGCTTTTTCGCGCATCACCCTGGCGGCGCCCGAAATTTCCGAAACCGATTCCCCCTTCATGCGCAACGCCGTCAGGAATGCGCCGAGAAACGAGCGGTCCACCTTGCCTTCCATGACTTGGGTCATGACTTCGATCATTTCCTCTTCAGAGAGGTCCTGGCCGTCCACCACCTTATGTAATTTATCTTGCACCTTCATGTTCAACTTTCGCGCGGACCGGCTGAGTCAGAAAGTTTTTCAACAAGTCCTTGCCGTGTACGGTCAATATCGATTCCGGATGAAATTGAATGCCCTCCAAATTATATTCCTTGTGCCGCACTCCCATAATTTCTTTTTCCTGGGTCTCGGCGGAAATCTCGAAACAGTCGGGCAGGTTTTCGCGTTTCACCACCAGCGAATGGTAACGGGTGGCCTCGAACGGATTGGGCAAGTCCTTGAAAATAGTTTTACCGTCATGATGAATCATCGAGGTTTTGCCGTGCATCAATTTTTTCGCCTTGACGATTTCTCCGCCGAAGGCTTCGACCACAGACTGATGCCCCAGGCACACGCCGAGCAACGGGACTTTCCCGGCAAAATGCTTGGCGACCTCTTTGGAAATACCGGCCTTCGACGGCGTGCAGGGACCGGGCGAGATGACGATTTTTTCGGGATTCAACTTTTCGATCCCGGCAATATCTATTTTATCGTTGCGCACCACTTGGATGTCGGCGCCCAGCTCGCCCAGGTATTGCACCAGGTTGTAGGTGAACGAGTCGTAATTGTCGATCATCAGGATCATGACATCAACCCATTTTCCGCCAGCTCAATGGCTTTCAGCAGGGCTTTGCCCTTGTTCATGGTTTCTTCAAATTCTTTTTCGGGAACCGAATCGGCAACGATACCGGCGCCCACTCCCAGATAGGCGGTGTTGCCTTTCACCACCAGCGTGCGGATGGCGATAGCGGTATCCATGTTGCCGGTGAATCCTATGTAGCCCACCGCCCCGGCATATATACCGCGCCGCGTGGGTTCCATTTCTTCGATGATCTCCATCGCGCGAATTTTAGGCGCACCGGAAACCGTCCCCGCAGGAAAGGCCGCTTCCAGAACATCGAAGCAATCCAGCCCGTCTTTCAATCGGCCGCGCACGTTGGAAACAATGTGCATGACGTGGGAGTACCTTTCAATAGTGAACTGTTCGTTGACCTCCACCGAACGAAATTCCGCGACCCGGCCCAAATCGTTGCGCCCCAGATCGACCAGCATGATGTGTTCGGCCAGTTCTTTTTCGTCCTGCAAAAGATCCCGCTCCAACTCCCGGTCTTCCGTTTCGTTCTGGCCCCGCTTGCGGGTGCCGGCGATGGGCCGCACCTCCACCAAGCCGTCTTCCAGCCGCACCAGAACCTCCGGCGAGGAACCGACCACCTGGACGTCGCCAAAATTCAGGTAATACATGTAGGGCGAAGGATTGATGGTACGCAAGGCCCGGTAAATGGTGAACGGGTCCTGCTGGATTTCAAATTTCAACCGCTGGGCCAGCACCACCTGGATGGTGTCGCCTTCCAGAATATATTTTTGAATCTTGAGGACCGCGTCCTCAAACTTTTCCTGGGAAAAGTTGGACTCCATAGCCATCGGTTTTGATGTGCCTTTTTTTATACTTGCAGACGCATGATTGGTGCTGGCCTTGAGCTTCTTTTCCAGCGCCTGGATTTTACCGATGGTCTCCTGGTAAATGGCATCGAGGTCATCGCCTTCGATATGGGCGTTCGACACCACTTTGATGGTGTGACTCACGTTGTCAAAAATCAGCAAGGTATCGGTGATGACGAACAGCGAATCCGGCAGGTCGAGGTCGTCCACCGTGTCTTCCGGGAGCTTTTCAAAATAGCGCACCATGTCGTAACTGATGAAGCCCACCGCGCCGCCGGTGAAGCGCGGCAAATTGGCGTCGTCCACCGGCTGGTACCGGGCCAGAATTTCCTTGAGCACCGACAAAGGCTTGTCGCCCTTTAACGAGCGCGTTTCCTCGACGCCGTTGCGCAGAATGGTGGCCGTTTGACCCTTGGTGGTGACGATGATGGAAGGATCGCATCCCAGAAAACAGTAACGCGCCCACTTGTCGCCGCCCTCGATGCTTTCCAGCAGGAAGGAATACGAGTCCTGACTGATTTTCATGTAGGCGGAGACCGGCGTGTCGAGGTCGGCGAAAATTTCCTTGTAAACGGGAACCAGGTTGCCCTGCCCGGCCTTCTCTTTGAATTCTTCCAGCGAGGGTCGATAGGTCATAATTAAAAAAAGCACAGCGAGCTGTGCCCTCGATGCCAATACCGCAATAAATTGTTGCGAAATCAGTAGGTTAGTCTAAAGACAGTACCACTTTGAAGGAAACCCTGTCAAGCAGTTTGAAAGCCGCGTGACGCGGTTCAATAAGACGGCCCAAAACCCTGAATAAATACTCAAGTCAAAGGAGTAGCCGGGAAAAATTGACAATTCCGGCGTACTGAATTAAAGTTGAGCAACCCTAAACAGTCCAACGGAGGATCATCATGAACAGACTGATTCCCCTCACCATTGTCCTTTTCTTTTTGCTCCCTGCCTCTATACCGGCCCATCCTGGAAAAACCGGATCGGATGGTTGCCACTTCTGCCGGACCAATTGTGATAAGTGGGGTGTGCCCAAGGGAGTAAAACATTGTCACGAAGGGAAAGAGCAGGCGGTTCCATTAAAGATAAAATTTGAGGCTAAGGATCGGGATAAATCTAAGGATAACTCCAAGTATCCGGGCTGAGAGTATGGTCTGAAAATTCAAAAGACGAGTATTAAAGCATCCTCTAGGAACGAAAATTAGAATGGCTACTTCATCCTCACCTTATGCTCGACAGGTTTTGCTGATCCGTCTCGACGGGGGAGCGACCAATAAAACTTCATGAGTAGTAGGAAGAACGGGATCAGGTTTGCCAGGTCAATGAAGGTTTCCAAGTTTTGGAACCTGATTCACTTCTTTGGGAAAGAGCTTTGAATGGTAAAAAATGAAAACAGAGATGCTTCGACAAGCTCAGCATGACACCCTACCCCAGATTCTTCACTTGGCTCAGAATTACAACCCAAGCCCCCCAGCCCTCCTTCGACAAGCTCAGGACAGGCTCTGCGGAGAAGGGGGGACACATCGATTTCCCATCGGGATCGCGGGATACATTCAAAGTTTTCGTATTATACAAAAGGTTCTAAGGAGAGGTAAGTCACAGCGTCATGCCCAATAATTATTGAGCGCCATTAAGAGTTCGGCCCTTTTGAGGCCAGCGTTCACGCTGGCGGAGAAGGAGGAACACATCGATCTCCCCTACCCTGCCCTCGGAAATGCGCATTCCAAAACTTGGTGATTCAGCTTCTGCCTGTTCAGGTCTTTAGGCCGCGCTATAATTTGCTGGGGTGGCCTCTTCATTATACTCATGGATGGTTTTGGCAAGAGCGCTTCCCAACCACCCGGTCAGCACCAAAAATCCACCCCAGAGGGTCATATAGAAGTACAGGATATCACTACTGTGTTGTACTAAAAATGGGGCTTTGTCGGAAAGAATGAATGCCCAGACAACGAGAATGGTTAAGAAGGCAGTCAGAACGGCAAACCTTTTGCCCAGAGCGTAGCCCGTGCCTAATATAACGATGAAGAAAAAATATAACGCCGTCAGTTGGGCATCCATAAAAAATTTGATACCCGTCAAACTGGCTAAAACAATTACAATGATGAGGTCACTGAGATTGTTCTGAATATAGGCTTGCAGACGTGGAACCAACCCCTCTGGCTTGTCCGCCAAAAAATCGTTTTCCAAATTTTGTTCGGTATCCGCTTCGGTTGCAGTTTTTTCAGTTTCCAATAATTTCGCTGACATTGCCTTTCTCCTTACAACATTAGATTTACCAATATTGTAAATGTATATAGAGCATTGTCAAGGGTTATGAATGCAGAACAGCAACCTGTTTAGCTAACTATTTGATAAAATGGGCAGAGTGGACACAGGGGAGGGATTTTAATCTAGCTCCGGCGCTTCGTCGGCCAGCGGCACGTGTGATATCTCCTCATTAGCGTCATGCCCTATAATTATTGAGCGCAATGAAGAGAGTTCGGCCCTTTTGAGTCCAGCGTTCACGCGGGTCAGCCGACTTTTTGCCAGTCGTCGCCGTTGAAGTGCAGGATGAGGCCGTTGTCGCCCACCGCGTACATATTGTCTTCCGACGTGCCCCAGATGGCGGTCAGGAATTCCTCGGTGTTGGATTCGATGCGGGTCCATTGGTCGCCGTCCAACAGCATGATCCTGCCTTCATCGCCCACCGCAAAAATGAAGTCTTCGTTGGGTCCCCAGACGTCCAGGAAAAAATCCATGGTCTGCGACGGCATTTCCTTGAAGTCGGCACCGTTGAACTGAATCAGAGTGCCGTCCGACCCGCAGAAATACATCCTGTCGGAGCCGAAGCCATAGATGCTGTACAGTTCGGCATTGGAGTTGAAGGTGAGCCGTTGCCACTGGTCGTCCACCAGCCTCAGCACCAGTCCGTCGAAGCCGACGGCGTACATGCCGCCCTCTTTCGTTCCCCAGATGGAAGCGACATCGGTCGAGGAATTGGAGGCCATGTATTTCCAGCGGGTGCCATCGTAGCGGGCGATCTTGCCGAGCCGGCAACAGGCGTAAATATCGTCCGCGGCCAATCCCCAGATGCCGGACATGGGCGGAAAGTTTTCGGTGTCTTCGGGCACCCATTTGGAACCGTTGTAATGCAGGATTTTGCCGTCGGTGCACACGCCGTACAAGTTATCGTGCGCCGTGCCCCACATTCTTTTCATATTCCAGCGCCCGCCGGAATCCATTTTCGACCACTCCTTACCGTTGTAGTGGAGGATGGTCCCATCGGTACCGCCAATAAAAATATCGTCCTCGGCAAACCCGAAAACGGAAAGCAGATGACTCTCGGTCAATGCACCCATAGTCCCCTTTCAACCGGCGAAGCGCCGGAGCATAAATAGATTCTTCACGTAGTTTCTCCTGAGCTGGTCGCAGGATTCAGAATGACAATAAGAACCCCCTTCGTTCATGCCCAGTTTGCCGCAGGATGACCATGACTTCTCCATCCCGTTCCTTTCGACAGCCCCACGGTGGCAATTATTTTGATCCCGCGATCAGGCTAAAAATCACCGGACGCGCTGAGCGACCAATCGGTCCATTCCTTGCCATCGTAACGAATGACGCACCCGTTCTCACCGCAGGCATAAATATCATCCTCCGCCAGGCCGCGCACCTTGGTCAAATAGTTATCGGTGCCAGAGTCCATGGGACTCCACTGCTTGCCATCGTAGTGCAGGATCGTCGACATATCCCCCACGGCGTATATATTGGTGTCGGACGTTCCCCACACACTGAGCAGGTATTCCTTGGTGCCCGATTCCATGGGCCGCCATTCTTCGCCGTCGAAGTGCTGGATGGTGCCGTGCGACCCGACGGCATAAACGCTCTTGGCATGCGTCCCCCAAATGCCATAAAGAGAGTGTTCTTCATCGGTCAACTCTTCCTTGCGTTGAAATGTTTTGCCGTCATAAAAACGGTAAATGCCTTCGCCGCCTATGGCATGAATCTGGTTGATGTCTTCTCCCCAGAATCCAAACAGATCGTGGATGGTGTTGGGCTCCCGGTATTCCCAATTTTTGCCGTTCCAAAACAGAACTCGGCCGCCCACGCCGAACACAAAAAGGTTGTCCGAGTCGTAACCGTAGGCGGCGTTCAATGAATCGAAACTGCCGGTTTCAATCGTTATCCAATCCTTGCCGTTGTAATGCAGAACCACCCCGCCAATGCCGACGGCGTAAATGTCATTCTCATTCGCGGCCCAAAGTCCCATCAGCGGGTTGGTGTTATTGGTTCGGATTGGCGTCCAGAATTCCCCGTCATAGTTCTGCGGAACACCATCCTTACCCACCACATAAATATTGTCCTGACCGAAAGGCCAGATGTCGAGTAGATCCGGGAATTCACCAGTGAACATGGTCGATCAATCCTTTCATTTGTCTCTCAGGGAGTCCTAGCTGTATTTTACCCAAATCGGAGAATAAGATTTTTAAAAAACGAAAAAAAGCGAAGATTAAAAAATTGGAGGCAGGAAAACTCGGCGGGTTATGCTTCCTCGCCGCCACCCAGACGAAAAACAACACTTGAAAGTTTGGGCAGGTTTTCAGATTTCTGAATCATCTCCTGGGCCGACTCGCTGATATCGTTGTGGATCAAAACCAGAGTTTCCAGATTGGCCAGAACCTTTGACTCGGCGATGGCTTTGGCTCCCTCATCGGTGATTCCGGCTTCATAGAAATCCATCATGGTCAGGTTCTTCATCATCTCCGATTTGGCGATGGCTTTGATCCCTTCATTGCCAATGGGATTGAACGTCATGGTCAATTGCTGAAGGTTCTGCAGAGTTTCAGAGTTGGCCAAAGCAATCGCCCCCTCCGCTTCAACGTAATTCCAGTTCAGATTGAGTTCTATCAATTTGGCAAGGTTCTTGGACTTGGCGATGGCGAAGGCCCCGTAGTTGGCAATGTTATTGCGATAAAGCGATAGTGAGTTGAGACGGGTGAGCGTTTCGGATTCTGCGATGGCTTTAGCGCCTTCATCTTCCAGTCCGTTTCCCACCCACAGGGACACCAAGTTGCCCATGATCGAGGAATCGGCCAAAGCCCGGGCTCCTTTTACCGTGATGTTATTGTCGCTCAATATCAACTCGGACAGGTTCAGCATGGTTTTGGATTTGACCAGGGCGATCAGACCATCATCGGTGATTTCGTTATTGAACATATTGAGAGCGGTGAGGTTTTTCATCGCGGGGCACTCCAGGATAGCCCGGATTCCCTCATCACCGATTTCGTTGAATTCAAGAAAGAGCGCCGTGACGCCTTTCATCTGCTCGCTTTTCATGATGGCGATGACGTCATCGTCTTTAAGCTCTTTTTCTCTTAAATCGAGCTCGCTGTTTTCTATGTTCAGGCTTCCTTTGACTAATTCCTCTGTATCTACCATTTTGATTTGTCCAATTTTTTCCTGTTTTGGAGAGCGTCTCCGTTATGTAAACCGCTCATTGTAGAAAAACCGCTCCGTTTGTAAAGTTTTAATTTACATTTTGCGATAAAGTTCAAAAGTCCGGCTTGAGAGGCCTGATGGAGGTTGATATAGTGGGGGCCATCTACCTGAGGCCCAAATGGGTATTGTCGAATGGAAACGGATGCGATTATGACGTACAAAATTGAGGAAATCACTGAAAAAGTGAGGGCGGCCAACGGCTTTGTCCCGGCTATTATAGCGGAGATGAAGAAGGTCATAGTCGGTCAAGAATATTTGATCGAGCGCTTGATCCTGGGGCTGTTGACCGGGGAACACATTCTGCTGGAGGGCGTGCCCGGCCTGGCCAAAACCACGGCGGTCAAAACCCTGGCTCAGACCATAAAAGCTAAATACAAACGGATCCAGTTCACCCCGGATCTGCTACCGGCCGACTTGATCGGGACCCAGATTTACCAGCCCAAAACCGAGGAGTTTGTGGTCAAAAAGGGGCCCCTGTTCGCCAATATTATCCTGGCTGACGAGATCAACCGCGCGCCGGCTAAGGTGCAAAGCGCCCTGCTGGAGGCCATGGAGGAACGGCAGATCACCATCGGTGGGGAAACGTTTCCACTCGATCAACCGTTCATGGTGATGGCCACCCAAAACCCCATTGAGCAGGAAGGCACCTACCCTTTGCCCGAAGCCCAAGTGGATCGGTTTGTTTTCAAATTAAAAGTCAGCTACCCGTCCAAGGCAGAGGAAAAAAGAATCATGCAAAAAGTGTCCAACAACCATTCGCCCGTCAAGGCGGTCATCCACCCCGATCAAATCCTGGCCGCCCGCAAGGTTTTTGAATCCATATACATTGATGAAAACCTGCAGGACTACATTGTCAATCTGGTTTCCGCCACGCGGTTTCCAAAGGATTATGGCCTGGCATCACTCGCGCCCATGATCCAGTTTGGGGCCTCGCCGCGGGCTTCCATTTTCTTCAACCGCCTGTCCAAAGCGTATGCCTTCATGCAGGGCCGAGGGTATGTGGTTCCACAGGATATCAAATCCCTGGGATTCGACATTCTGCGGCACCGAATTTTATTAACGTATGAAGCCGAGGCGGAAAATATAACCACCGACGAAATTTTACAGAAAATTTTTGATACGGTTGAGGTTCCCTGAGCCTGAGAGTTTTATGTTGCGGACATGGATTAAAAATATAGTGGCACCTTTCAGTTCTCCGTCACCCGTGCCAGCCCAGCGTGAAAATGTCCTGTCCCCTGAATTGATTCGGAAAATCAGGGACATCCAGGTCAAAACCAACCACCTGGTGAATCACATGATGGCTGGCGAATACCTTTCGGCTTTCAAAGGCCGGGGCATGGAATTCAGGGAAGTGCGGGAATATCAGCCCGGTGACGACATCCGCCTGATCGATTGGAATGTCACCGCCCGCATGGGACGCCCCTTCATCAAGCAGTTTCAGGAAGAGCGGGAACAGAC
>SMVS01000002.1 GCA_004357435.1 Nitrospina sp.
GCCATCAAGGGCAAGCGGGTGTTGGACATCGCTTCCCATATCGGCACCTTCTCCTATGCGGCCCTGCAAATGGGCGCGGATTTTGTGCATGGGGTGGACACGGAGGAAGCCTTCACTCTCAAAAGTATCGATCTGTTCGAAAATCAGGGCATCCTCCCCATCCATTATAAATTTGAGACCCGGGACCTGTTTGAATATCTGGAAAACCTGGAACCCAACAGTTTTGACACCATCTTGTGCTTCGGTATTTTGTACTACACCGCGGACCCTTACTACGCTCTCAGCTTGCTACGGAGAGCGGCCAGGGAATGTGTGTTGTTGGATACCTTCACCGCTTATTACGCGGCTCTGCAGGGCAAGGATGCCGAGGAAATTTATCCTCACGTCAAAAATAAAACCATGGAGTTGCCCATGATGCTGGTGTCTCTCACCCAGCCGGGGAAAGGGGATTATCGTTTGCCGCGTTCCTTCACCTACAAGAATAAAAGCCTGAGCCTGACCTCCTATCCCACCCAGACCCTACTGGAGATTTGGTTGCACGCGCTGAACACGAGGTTCACCCTTCTGGACTGGTCGCCTTACATTCAAAAACCCTGTAGCTGGCGAAAACTCCGCACCCAGAAACAAAAAGAAAATTCTCATTGGGCGGATGTCTATGCCAGCGGAGTGCGGGTATCCTACCGCCTCGATATTCTCCCGGAGACGAAAGAATAAACTGCACGGCCATTCATTGCGGCCCTTTTATTTTTCAATTTTCCCCGTGTAAATGAAATTCGCTTCGACAGCAATCTTGTCATGGAGATAAACCAAAAACCATCTTTTGCCGGCCTCTCTCGCCAGAACCCACGCGAAATCCTTGAATAGAATTCCGGGCTGGCTCTTTTTGAATGCTTTATACAATAACGTGGAATATTTAACGGCGGACCCCACCCGGTATTTCTTAAACCAGGCATACACCGGGCTGGCAAAGAGCCAGTCGGAGGAATCCCTGACCAGATTGAGATGCGAACAGCGCAGGTTGAGAATTTTTCCGATCAAAGGTTTCGACTGCAACTCAGCGATTTGTTCAGCAAAACGGGCACTGCTCAACATCAGGTCATACAACCGGGCCTCGTGGATCGGCTTATTGGACCGGGGGTAATGATATCCCGCGATGCCGTCCACCAACCGCTCATAATGGATGCGGGCCTGCGTCCAGTCCAGTGGCCGTGGATGCAACAAAATCTGTTTGCGTGAATTTTTCACCTGCTCACGCACTCCGTCCGGCAAGGCCGTCTCGGGGAGCGGGGGAGACTCGTCCAGGTTTTCCAGATCGGGCAATACGTCTGCGGGAAGATCCTCTGATTTTTCATCCCGGTCCCGATAGACCTGCAGGGCCAATTTCCCCACCAACAGATACCAGCGGATAAGAAAAACTTTAAACACAATGTCGTACAGAAAATACTGAAACATTTTCATGCTCCAGAAAATCAGATCGAGACAACGCCAGACATACGCCGTCCATTTAAAAATAAAATAGACGCGCAGACGCGACAGAGAGCGTCCCACTTTGGATTCCTGCCACTCGGTTTTTTTGCGCCAGGCGCTGGAGAAAAATACGATGTGCCGCAGGCGGAATTGGGTGATGGTTCGCACCCCAGGTATTTCGGCCAACGCCTCCACCTGAATTTTCAATTGCAGAAAAGCGTTCAACAGCGCTCCGAGCCGCGCTTCCTGCAAGGGCGATTTCGATTTCGGGTGGAAGTGCCCGGCAATTTCCTGGACAAGATCCCGGGTCTTGGAGAACACATGCAAATCGGCTTCACCCAACACCCATTTCTTGCGTAATGCTTCACAGCACTCGATGAGGCTTGCCAGCGCCCGGGCCTCCACCGGGTCGTCGGTCTCCAACTGGCGGCGTTTCAATTCCCGCAGGCGCGAGAGGTTCCACCAGCCGACACGCATCACGCCATAACCCTGAATCATCACCAAAACCAGAATGAGGATGAGGACCCCAGAGACGGCTAACCAATTCAGTGGGTTTTCCATGGATATTTTTTCGCGTTGGAGGAATTCACCGGGCGGAAACCGCGCGGTGAAAATCACCGGCCGGACCCCGGTTGATAGTGTGGAATGGCTTGCTTGATGTTATAGTTGGAAGGTTGTTGAAGGAACGGCGTGTTCCGCCGGCTCCCAGGAAACCAACCCTCATCACTCAAAGGCCCCCATGCCCGCCCTCGCTCGGTTTATCAGCCCACGGTTCTCAACCCGGCGGTTTTTAGCCTTTCTGTTTTCTATCGGCTGCCTTTTAATTCTACCGCAATGCTCCGAAAAAAATAGCGCCGATTACGTTCAGGAAGGAATGGCCTATATCGAGCAACAAGACTTTGGCAAAGCCGAAACCGCGTTTCTCAAAGCCATCGAAAAAAATCCGAAGAACCCTGAGGCCCATTATGGGGTGGGGGGAATTTACAATTACCGCAGACAGTATGAAAAAGCCAAGGCGGCGTTTCGCAACGCCCTCAAATCGGACCCCACCCATTTTGACGCTCACTACAGTCTCGGATACGCCCACGAACAACTGGGAGAAAACGAAGCGGCTGAAAAGGAATTCGCCGTGTACAACCGGTTGAGGAAAAAAATGGATGCCGCTCTCAAAAAGGAGCAGGTGAAACGTTGAGACTGTGTATCACTCTCGGACTTTTGCTATCGTTCGCACTGGGCTGTTCCCAATCCTCAATCCGACCGTACCGGCCGCCGCCGCCCTCCGCGGCTGAAACAGAAAAACCCGCCAGCCCCACTCCACTTCTGGCTCCGGCCAAATCGCCGGCGCCAAAAAACCCAGGACTTTCGTTATTTCGGCCGCTGGCCGCCCCTCGATTTAAAAACAAAAATTACCTGCCCACCCACCTGCACCTCCAGGACCGCACGGTCATGGTGTTGGTTCCGGCCGGCACTTATCAGGTCAATGCCCCCTCTTCATCAAAGTCCGCCACTCGACTGACGGCGGTGACCCTGCCGGCTTTTTATATCGACCGTACTGAAATTACGGTGGAACGCTATCAGGCTTTTCAGGACGCATACGACGAAACCGGGTTCACCGGCGAACCTTCCTGCCCGCAGTGCCCGGCGGTCGGCATCGACTGGCACAGCGCGCGGCGTTATTGTCTGTGGGCCGGAAAACAATTGCCGACGGAAGCCGAGTGGGAAGCGGCGGCACGCGGGCCTTCGTCACAACGTCTGCCCTGGGGCCATAAACATTCCGCGCAAACCGGAAACATTCTGGGTGCGGAAGATGGTTTTGACTGGCTCGCGCCGGTCGGGTCGTTTCCGCGGGGGGCTTCACCGTTTGCCGCGTTGGACATGATCGGCAATGCCTGGGAATGGGTGCGCCCGGTTCCGGCCGTCGCGCTGGCGGGGGAAGCCAGGCCATCCGGGGAAAAATTCCAACGGGTCAAAGGCGGCAGTTGGAGGAGTCCCAAACAAATGGCGGTGATTTCCTTCCGCAATACGGTCGAATCGACGGTAAAAAATCCCACCTTCGGATTTCGCTGTGCCAAACCGGCGGCTCTTCTTTCCAACAAAGGGTCCGGGAATAAATAAGAAAAGGCCAGATTCTTACTTTGGAAGATTAAGTAAGAATCTGGCCCTTAAAACGCGGTGATTCGGGTGACGGTGGTGGGTGAGAAGATTATGAACAACCCGAAGTCGCACCGCAAGATACGCATTTCAGGCAAGTCCCATTGCGCACCAGAGTCAACTGGCCACACTCGCCGCACGGGTCGCCTTCATATCCTTTCATTTTCGCTACTGCCATAGCCTGCTGAGTTCCCCCGGAACCATTGCTCATCGAACTGCCATTGCCGTTGCTATAAGTGAATCCCTTGGAATGCAATGGGGAGCCGCCATTAGTATGACCATTGGAATGCGTGGTGCCATTTTCATTCTTCACCGGACTTTTCGGGTCCGGAGCCTTCAGGTGTTGGGCCGCATTGCCGGATATTTCATCATCGGAAACTTCTTCAGTTTTTTGCAGAGCGTCGCCGCGTAAATCTTCGGGAGTCACCTGGGCCAGATCGCTCCGGCCCAGGTAGCTGATGGCCAGCTCGCGGAAAATGTAATCGATGGTGGAGGTCGCCATAGCGATGGTGCTGTTGCCGGTGACGATGCCATTGGGTTCAAAACGGGTGAACACGAAGGCATCCACGAACTCTTCCAGCGGCACACCGTGTTGCAGTCCCAGAGAAATTGAGATGGCGAAGCAGTTCATCAAACTGCGGTAAGCGGCACCTTCCTTGTGCATGTCGATGAATATTTCACCCAGAGTGCCGTCTTCGTATTCCCCGGTGCGCAGGTACACCTTGTGACCGCCCACCACAGCCTTTTGCGTGTACCCCTGGCGGCGATGGGGAAGCATGCGGCGATTCTTGCGGTCCCGTTCCCAAACCGCCTTGACCAGTTTTTCGGCCACCTGCAACGGTTCCCTTGCTTCCGGGTCTGCCAGTTCGGACAATTTGAAATCGTCCGCCGCCACGCTGTTCAGCGGCTGACTCAATTTGGATCCGTCCCGGTACACGGCGGTGCCTTTGAGCATGAGTTTCCACGACAACATGTGCGCCGCTTCCACATCTTCAATAGTCGAATCGTTCGGCATGTTGATGGTTTTGGAAATGGCGCCGGAGATGAACGGTTGCGCCGCCGCCATTTTGTAAATGTGAGCTTCATGGGGGATGAACCGCTTGCCGTATTTGCCGCACTTGCTGGCGCAGTCGAAAACCGGGTAGTGTTCTTTTTTCAAATGCGGGGCGTTTTCAACGGTCATCGTGCCGCACACCCAATCGTTGGCCTGCTGAATCTCTTCCGCTGAGAACCCGAGATGATCCAGCAGATTGAAGTCGAAGGCGTTCAACTGCTGATCGGAAATTTTCAAAACGTCCTGGCAGAAAGTTTTCCCCAGAGAGTGCTGGTTGAAGGCGAAGGTGATGTCAAATGCGCGCGGCAGTTCCGCTTCCACCCGGGCCAGAACTGCATCGGTGAACCCTTTGGCTTTCAGCGTTTTGGAATTGATGACCGGCGCACCGACCAGGCTCCCCGTGCCCACACAGTAATCCACCACGCCCCTGATCTGGTCCGGCGTGTATCCGAGGTTTTTGAGTGCCAGCGGAACCGATTGATTGATGATTTTAAAATACCCGCCGCCCGCCAGCTTCTTGTATTTGACCAACGCGAAATCCGGTTCGATGCCGGTGGTGTCACAATCCATGAGCAGGCCGATCGTCCCGGTCGGCGCGATGCAAGTGGTCTGCGCGTTGCGGAATCCGTAGAGTTGCCCGAGGGCCAGTGCCTGGTCCCAGACATCCAGCGCGGCTTCCCGCAGATACTCCGGACAAAATTTGGGGTCCACGCCCTGCGGCGTAATGGTCAGGCCTTCGTATTCGTGAGGTTCGCAGTTTTTTATGGCGCGCTGATGGTTGCGCAGGACCTTCAGCATGTGGTGCCGGTTCGCCTCAAAATGAGGGAAAGGACCGACTTCATGGGCGATCTCAGCTGACATGGCGTAGGACGCGCCGGTGGTGATGGCCGTGATCGCGCCGGTGATCGCCTGTGCTTCTTTAGAATCGTAGGGGATTCCCGATACCATCAGCAGGGTGCCCAGATTGGCGTATCCCAAACCGAGAGTCCGATACTCATAACTTTTTTGCGCGATCGCCTTGTTGGGAAATTGCGCCATGGTGACGGAGATTTCCAGCGTCAGGGTCCACAGCCGGCAGGCCTGGATGTAACGCTTGACCTCAAATTTGCCGGTGGCTTCGTCATAAAATTTCATGAGGTTGATCGAAGCCAGGTTGCAGGCGGTGTCGTCCAGAAACATGTACTCGGAGCAGGGATTGGACGCGTTGATGCGGCCGCCCTCCGGGCAGGTGTGCCACTCGTTGATGGTGGTGTCGAACTGCACCCCGGGATCGGCCGAAGCCCAGGAGGACTCGTTCACTTTGCGCCACAGGTCCGCCGCCTTCACGGTTTTGGTGACCTTGTCCGTGATACGGGCTTTCAGATCCCAGTCGCCATCGCGCTCCACCGTGCGTAAAAATTCGTTGTCCAAGCGCACGGAATTGTTCGAGTTCTGGCCCGCCACCGTTTGATAGGCTTCGGAAGTCCAGTCGGTGTCGTACTCCTCGAATTCAATATCGCGCGCACCCTGTTTAGCCAGTTGAATCACGCGGTAAATATAATTTTCAGGGATGAAAGATTCCTTCGCCGCACGCACCGCCTGCCGCAGTTTCTGGTTGGCCTTGACATCAAACCGGGCCGCCGTTTCCTCCCAGTCCCAGCAGGCCTGAACGATTTTGCGCAGATGCTTGCGGCACATTTTACTGCCCACCGCGAGCGCGGCGACTTTTCGTTCCTCCTTGGCTTTCCATTCAATGAATTCTTCGATATCCGGATGGTCGATGTCGAGGGTGACCATTTTGGCGGCGCGCCGGGTGGTGCCGCCGGATTTGATGGCGCCCGCGGCGCGATCCCCGATCTTGAGAAAACTCATCAGGCCGGAGGAAGCGCCTCCGCCGGACAACAATTCGCCGGCGCCACGCAATTTCGAAAAGTTGGTGCCGGTGCCGGAACCGTATTTGAACAGCCGCGCCTCCTGGCACCACAAGTCCATGATGCCGCCTTCGTTGACCAAATCGTCTTTCAGCGAAAGGATGAAACAGGCATGCGGTTGCGGCCGCTCATACGCGTTCGGTGATTTTTCCAACTGGTTGGTTTCAGGATTGAAAAAATAATGGCCCTGGGCCGGTCCGTCAATGCCGTAGGCCCAGTTCAATCCGGTATTGAACCACTGCGGAGAATTGGGAGCCGCGTACTGCCCGGCCAGCATAAAGCACATTTGGGCATAATAACTGCGCGCCTCGTCCTCATGGTTGAAGCACTTGCTCTTCCAGCCCCAGTAAGTCCAGCAACCGGCAAGGCGATGAAATACCTGGCGGGCGTCGGTCTCCGATCCCAATAATTCGGCTTCGCCCACCCCGGCCAAGGCTTCCGTATCCGGTTCCGAGGGACAAAGCCACTCGGGAACCCCGGCTTCCAAACGCTTCCGGGTGCAGGCGGGAACCCCCGCTTTGCGGAAATATTTCTGCGCCATGATATCCACCGCCACCTGCGACCAACCGCTCGGAACCATCACTTCACCAATCTCACTGACCACCGAACCATCGGCGTTGGTGATCCTGGAGGCGCGGTTCACAAATTCAATTTCGTGGTACGGGTCGTCCAGCCGGTCGGTGAAAGTGCGGGGGATATCCATTAAAACTCTCCAAATACCAAAATTTTTAGCTCATCCCTTTTCCTCTGTTTTCTATGACATATCCTAATAACTAGGACATGTCATCATTGGGCTGAGCCGTAAAAACCTGCCAATAATATTGATTCCTGAAAAGTGTTTTATTCGGACCAGGCCGAACTCATTAAATTTCAAGGTCGTAACCCCCTACCAACAACAATAGATGGTACTGACACTGCTACCATACCACTAGATATGGGGTTGTCAAAGCAAAATATTCCTCAATTATCGCCCGAAGATAAAACCGGTTTAGGCATAAGGAGTTAGACGACAACCTGTTTAAAATCCAATAGATAGCCCCTATCAGAGGTAAAAATAGCAGGACCGGAAAAGGTTGATTTTCAGCCCGATTTCACGGGCAACATGAATATCGGCCAACCGGGGCCTGTGCGGCACGGGCAAACCACCCTGAATCCCTTGATAATCCTGCTGATACAGGTGGCACCACCGGCAGACCCCCATGGGACGCGGGAGAGCACCTTAGGCACTCAAAAACACCTTATTTTTCAATGATTTTAATACCTACGATGCCGATGAACTCGGTCAACTTGAGAGCGCCCTCATTATTGCCTTCGGAGAGCTTGATATGCGTGGCATCGACCCGGTCCTGGCCGAATGTGGGGTCCAGGGCCCGCCATTCGCCGACCCAGACCTCAGGCCAGGCATGATAGACAAACCCTTTAAATTCATTGGAATAGACCAGTCCATTGACCACCTTGGTGGGAATCCCAGCGGCCCGGGCGATGGCGGTGAACAGGTTGGTGTGCGATTGGCACTCACCTTTGCGATCGTGCAGGGCGTCGAGTGCGGTGAACGCATCCACCAGCACTTTTTCCATATTCTGGTAAACCCAGTGGTTGATCTTGAGGGCGGCCCGCCAGGCATCCGTTTCACTCGCAACCACTTCCCGCATCAAAGCCCGGATCATGGGATGCCGCGATTGGATTTGTGACGTCTCCTCCAGCAGAGACGGGTTCTCCGCCAGTTGCAATGGCAAGAGGGCAGACCGCGCCGGGCGGTTAACTTCCCGCTGAACCACGAGGGTGGTGGTGAAAGTCCCCTGCTTGGTTTTCACGGTTTTGAGGACGGTTTGACGATGGTCCTGCGGCACCGAATCGACCTGGGCGAGACGCGACACCTCAATTTTCAAGCGGTCTTGGTGGAAGGAGTTCGTAATCGGACGATCGATCTCGACCAGACTGAGCGTGATAAAACTGCTGACCGACAGCGCGTGCGGACCCATATCACGCGCCTTGGCCTCCGGTTCTTTTCTCGACTCAAACCCCTGGACGCTGACCTCGCGCAGAACGGACCCGTCCGGCGCGACCCACAGCGTGGTTTGAAACCCGGCGTATTCCTGTTGCACGACAAACGTTTCCACCTGTTTGCCCTCAAAGGAAAAGGCTTCCTTGCGCAAAACGCGGTAACTCATCGGGGCGAAAGTCTGGAAAGACTCGATGAACAGATTGAAGCTTCCCTGGCGGCCGACTTTCAGCCCTCGTTCCAGAATATTAAGCCAGACGGTGGAAGCCGGAACCGTGCCGGGCGGAAACGGTAAAGTCTTTTTTTTGTAAAAACCGCGGGTGGTCACTTCATAAATCAGTTGATCGCCTGCCACCCGGCCTTCAATTTTTTGCCGTTTGCCCATGAGTTCCTGCAGGAGGGAAAACCGTATCAGCTGGAGGTCGTGGGTCAGCTCGGTTTCTTGAGTGATCGAAGTCTTTTGCACCGCGCCACCCGCTTCCAGCCGGAAAAACACCTGGGTGTTCACGCGGATGGACTTAGGGCCGACCTCGACCCGGGCGTGGTTGAACCCCAGCTTCTGGCCCATGAAGTAGGAGCTCGACCAGTCCTCCCGGTCGGTCACAGCCGACGCCGGAGCCACCGCACCAACGGTAGCTGTCAAAAACAGGGCAATAATTTTCCCCCAGGCAAGCTTCATTTATCCAGCTTAACATATCGAGCAGAGGGCTTAAATAAGCTAAAAATAAATGTGAAAACGGTCTGGGAGGCGTGCTAATATGCCATCTTCACGAAGGCCTCTGGCCTGATAGATTTCACCCCCTAACTGAAGTTCAATGGCCAAGGATGCACCGGAAACTTACCTGACATTTGACGACGTCCTGCTGTTACCGGGCTATTCCAAAGTCCTGCCCGCCGATGTCGATCTCGCCACCCAGTTGACCCGTAAAATTCGTTTGAACTGCCCGCTGTTGAGCGCCCCCATGGACACGGTGACGGAGGCCGA
>SMVS01000028.1 GCA_004357435.1 Nitrospina sp.
GCTCGGTTTGTAGATTTCCCTCGGGCTGGCAAGGGCTTTGCGCAACCTGAATAATTCCTCCTTCTTGAAGGGGGTTGGGGATTGAGCCGCGGATGCCTGTCCTGAGCAGGGTCTAAGGGAACACAGATAAACACGGATGGCTTCCCCGGTCATGCTGAGCCTGTCGAAGCATAGGCCTGCGGGAGGCACGCGGGCTCCCACCCCTCCTCGCTCCTCCCCTTGGTCAGGGGTGGAATATTAATTTAGTTCCGGTGCTTCGCCGGCGGGGTTTTCTGAAATCACTTGATGGCAGTCTGTGCCACGGCGTCCACCATCGCCCAGGCGAATTTTTCAGCGACGCTCGAATCGCGGGCGGTGATGAGCCGGTCATGCACACACAAATCATCATCCACCAGAATGGCCGCGGCCTGGTCCAACTCCGGCAGGGTGTGCTTGTTTTGTTCGGCGGCCACTTCGATGTTTTCCAGCAGGCCGGCTTCACCGAGGCAGGGCACCGCCGTGCCGATAGCGCCCACCACCATGCGGGCTCTGAAACGGTCGGTGAGAAGCAGGCGCACTAACTTTTCCTTCCACAAATACTTGCGGGTGCCAGTGCCACCGACCACTACGGTGCCATGAAAAACGCCTTTGATCTGCCGGGTTCCCTTGGCCGACGTCACATAGCTGTCGCCGGTGATGCCTTCGATGGCATCGACTATCAGCAGGTCGGGCATGTGCCGGCCGCTTTTCATGCCGACCGCTTCCTTCAATTTGGTGGAGGCGACAAACACCTGCGCGCCCTCCTCCTTGAATATTTTTTTGGGAATTTCCAGTTGATCTTCCTCGTAATAGTCTTTGGGAATGATCATCAAAATATTTTTACCTTCCAAGCGTGGCATAGATTTAAAACTCCTGAGTTTCAAAGGGGGTGGTCAGAAAAACCCGACACAGCCCTTATTTTGAATTCATACGGTTTTTTTTACATGTGAGCGGCGGTCAGTCTACCACAAAGGCATAAAGGAAAAACGGGTTTTCCCCGGCTACGCGGCGGGCGTGAGAGTTGAGAAAATCCTTGAACGCCACGCGTTCTTCCTGGGGAAACGCCGCATCCGGGCCGAAGATAAAATTGAAGTCGAACATGATATGAGTCGCTCCCAGACGTTTCATTTGTTCATGGAGGCCGTCCGGCGAAGAATCCTGGCGCAACATTTCCTGCAGAGTGTGCGCTTCGAATACGCTGTCACTGATAAAATCCCGTTCGGCCAGGTAACCCAGATTCCGCATATAAACAAAAAATATTTTCGCGTCCGGCGCCAGCTGGTTGTTCATGGCCGCGTACAGCGGGTAGCGCGGCACATTACGCGACAGGTATTGATCGCGCGTTTCCTGCCCGGTGAGATATTTTAACGGGTCTTTGTGCGACCAGGTATCGGCGATCACGCTCAAATTGTAAATCACCGCTGTGGCCACCAGGAACGGCACCGCCTTCCGCCACGCGGCAACGGCGGCGCCCTTGGGATGTTGCATCAAACGCTCCCAGCCGGTCACCAGCAGTAACGCCAGCAACGTCCAGACCGGGGCCAGAAACCGGATGTACTGGAAATAAATGAACCAGAATACCATCAGGACAGCGCAGGCCGCCCCCAGGGCGCGAATGACGGGCGACCGCGTTTTCCACAAACCCCATAACGCCGGCAGGAGTAGCAGGGTGACGCCGCCGAGCGTGCCATCAAACCGTAGTGAATGGGGCTGACTGTGAAACGTTAAATTATAAGGGAGCCTGAGAAAATCCAATAACCCCCGTCCCATGCCAAACGATTTCACGTACTGGTCCATCATCATCATGCGCTCGGCGTCCCAGTTGATTTGGTCGGCGCCGCCCAGCACCTGCATGAACAGCGGGACGAACGGGTTGCCGGCGATGAAGAAATTACGGGCCCACCACGGCGCCATGAAGCACAAGACTATTCCACCAAACGCCAAAATTTTGGTGGCGGTCGAGCGCGCATCGTTGTCCTGCCGTTCCACCCAGGCGATGCCCAACACCACCAGCGGAATCAGGATGAACGCCGTCAGTTTGGTGGCCCAGGCGGAAGCCGCAAACACCGCCATGAACAGGAACCAGGATCGCGCGCGGGTGAGGCGCCAGCGGTCCCAGGCATAAAATGTGAAAAATATGAAACCGGCCAGTGCGATATCAACGTAGGCGGAAGCGGAAACTTCCCAGAACGTGGGGACGCTGAAAAACAGGACCGGCACCCACAGCCGGTAGCGGCCGGGCTGTGCGAAGCCTTGGGCCAAACCCACCTGGTAGTAATGCGCCAGCGCCGCCAGCAGGAGTCCCGCCATGCCCAACCCGACCAGCGCGGGCAGGGCTTCACTGCCGAAGGTCATGGCAAACAGGAACACCATCTCCATCAAAAGCGGGAAAAACGAATATATGTTGTTGGGGAGATTGATAAATCCGTGGTGTTCCAGATAGGCTTTGGGAATGGCGAGGTGATACACCAGAGCGTCCGTGCGGATGGGAGGAGCCAGGGCCAGGATCAATGCCAGCAGGCCGAGCAACGCCAGCACCGAGCCATTGAAAACTCTGAAATGCGCTTTTTCTGAGTCCGGTGGGGTCGCGGCGGGACGCCACGCCATCGCCTGACGCGCCAAGGCGCCGATTTTTTTCCAGGAAGCGAGAGCAATGAGGCCCAGGAGCGTCCATCCGGTGGCTGGATAAATCCCACCCAGAAAAGCCAGGCCGGTGGTGGTCAGGGAGATGGCCACCAACCCGAGCGTGGTTTTAATCAGGAAACTTTCAAAAGGCGTCGCAAAAACCGGGCGCAGAGGGCCGACCACCCGGTCGCCCAACAGGTAAAACCCAATAAAAATGAGCGGTAATATTAGAAGGGACATGGCGGGAACGGCATCGATTTGTAAGGAATTTTCTATTGACACCAGACCAATATAGAATATAATCTGGCTCTCATTTTCTTTGTTTTACCCTTCATTTGTGCTTCCTTGGGCCACTTGGCCCTGACAACTATAACAGAGTTTTTTAGATTTTTAGTGTTCCCGCTTGTTTGATATTTTTCTAATGTTTGCTGAAAGGAAAGGTCCAATGAGAAAATTTGCATTATCAATTGCTTTCATCGTATTGAGTTTGTTTCTGGTCAATACTGCGTTTGCGGCCACAAAATGTCCGCAACCCAGGAAAACCAAATCCGCCCCGTCGAGTACCTTCAAGTCGGATAAAACCAAAAGGGCCAATGTCAAGAAGGGCAAAGCTATTTATCAAAAAACCGCCAAGCCAATGGCCTGCCAAATGTGTCACGGTAAAAAGGGCGGCGGCGACGGTAAACTGGGCAAGGCCTTGAAGCCTGCTCCGAGGAATTTTAAATGTGCCAAGACCATGAAGAAAGTTTCTGCCGGCCAAATGTTCTGGATCATCAAGCACGGTTCCAAGGGCACCGGTATGGTCGCTCATAAGAAAACCCTGAAGGATAAAGACATCTGGAATGTGATCAAATACATCCGGAAAGATTTTATGAAATAACCTTCATCGGTAAGATTTAAAGGGGTGAGGCGCTGGGGCGCTTCACCCCTTTTTTTTGTCCGCAACTCCCCTGAAAAAAAATGAAGGGTATGATAAGTTTGCTGGAACGTGTTCAACCTTCTGGAGTCCTGCCATGAAACCGACGTTGGGATGGCGTGTTTGGCTGTTAGCCCTGCTGATGATTCCGGTAGGGGCGGGGGCCGGGCAGGCCGCCGCACTCGGCAGTGCCGACAGGCCTCTGCACATGATGTTCGTGCCTTCGGGCGAAGCCCAGGTGATTTTGCAGGGCGGCGAGGACATCGCCCGCCTGCTGAAGAAGTTCACCGGCCTGCATTTCAAGACCTCCATCGCCACCAGTTACGCCGCGGTGATCGAGGCCATGGGGGCGGGCAAGGTCGACATCGGTTGGCTGGCCACCTTTGCCTATGTGCTGGCCAGGGAAAAATACGACGTCGACCTGTTGCTCATCGTGGTTCGTTTTGGCAGTCCGTTTTACCGCGGGCAGATCGTCGTCCGCGCCGACAGCGGCATCACCACTCTGGAGGATCTCCAAGGCAAGCGCTTCGCTTATGTCGATCCGGTTTCCACTTCCGGTCATCTCTATCCCAAAACCCTGCTGATGGCGAAGGGCCTGGATCCCGACCGGCTGTTTGCGCATGCGGTATTTGCCGGGTCGCACAACGCGGTGATTCTCTCCATTATGAAGGGGGAAGTGGACGCCGGGGCCACCTACGATGACGCGCGCGCCGCCATCGCTAAAGATTTTCCCGAGGTCTATGACCGGGTGCGGGTGATCGCGTACACGAAAGAAATTCCCAACGACACCGTGACCGCCCGCAAAAATCTGGACCCGGAACTAAAAAAAAGAATCAAGGAGGGTCTCCAGCATTTGGCCAAGACCCCGGAGGGCAGCCGCTTGCTCAAACGCTTGTACGGCATCAGCGGCCTCATGGATTTCGACGCCTTTTTTGATCCGGTGCGGCAGGCGCGGCGCCTGCTCAAGCTCGCTCCTGATTCTTTGAAGTCCAGGAAAGCACCATGACCGAGCTGAGATTGGAGAACGTTTCCAAAACCTATGGCAATGGCACGGTGGCGTTGCGGGATATTTCGCTGGTCATCGAGTCCGGTGAATTCGTGGTCGTGTTGGGAAAAAGCGGGTCCGGAAAATCCACTCTTCTGCGCTGTATCAACCGGCTGGTGGAACCGAGTACCGGCCGGATTTTTTTCGGGGACCGCGAAATCACCACCGCCTCCACCAGAACCCTGCGCGCGATCCGCCGCAAAATCGGGATGATTTTCCAGGAAGGGTTTCTGGTGCCCCGGACCACTGTGTTGACCAACGTATTGACCGGGCGGCTCGGCGCCACCTCGATCTGGGCTTCCCTGCTCAACCTGTTTTCCGCCGATGAGGTGCAGGCGGCTTTGCGGAATCTGGATCGGCTGGGCATTGCCGACAAGGCGTGGGATAAAGTCGAGAGCCTGAGCGGCGGTCAAAAACAGCGCGTGGGCATTGCCCGCGCCATGATGCAAAAGCCCGATATCCTGCTGGCCGATGAGCCGGTGTCCAGTCTCGATCCGGCGACTTCCCACAGTATTCTGACGGCGCTGTCGGAAATCAATCGGCGCGACGGCGTGACCTTGTTGTGCAACCTGCATATCCCGGAACTGGCCCGCCAGTTCGGGCGGCGTGTGCTGGCGCTGAAAGCCGGTCGGCTGGTTTACGACGGTCCACCGGACGGCCTGGATTCTGCCACCCTGCAGGAGTTTTACGATTTAAAAGAAACCCCTTAGCAGGGGAGGCAGATTGCCGACCGTTTAGAACCATGCCCCGCAATTGTTGAGCGCGAGATCGAGTTTGACCCATTTACTCCGGGCCTTGCCCGGTTTTCCCTTGTCTCCCCATCCGGTCCGTACTATAAAGAAGGCCGCCCGCCGCCCTCTGCGGGGGAGGACCCCTTAGCAGGGGAGGCAGATAGCCGGGCTTTATATTGTCGCCAATAATTGTTGAGCGCCTATCCGAGTTTGACCCATTGACCTCCGGGCGTTGCCCGGCCTTGCAAGCAACTTCATGAACCCATCAGAGCCATCCCTCATTTCCCAAAAACCGTCCATCGCTTATTTCAGTATGGAGATCGGCATTGCCAACGACATCCCGACTTACAGCGGCGGGTTGGGGGTGCTGGCTGGCGACACGCTGAAATCCTGCGCCGATCTGGGGTTGCCGGTGATCGGTGTCACGCTCCTTTACCATCGGGGATATTTCACTCAGGAGATCGATGCCGCAGGCCACCAGATCGAACACCCCACGCCGTGGCATCCTGAGGACCGGCTGACGCGCCTCCCCGGCATCATCACTCTCAATGAAATCGAGGGACGGGACGTTCAAATTCAAGCCTGGTTGTTCCAGTACCGGGGGAAGAACGACAATGAAGTTCCCATTATTTTTCTGGACACCCATGTGGACGGCAATGCGGACCAAGACCGGCAGCTCACCGACACTTTGTATTCCGGGGACCGGGCCTTTCGCTTGAAGCAGGAGATCGTGCTCGGTATCGGCGGGGTCAAAATCCTGCGGCGGTTGGGGTTTGATGAGATCAAAACGTTTCACATGAACGAGGGCCACTCCGCTCTGCTCACGCTGGAACTGCTCCGCGAAAGCCAGCGCACCGTGCAGGAAACCTGGGATGAGGACACGGTATGGGATTTTAAAAAAGTGCGCAGTCAATGCGTCTTCACCACCCACACACCGGTGGCGGCGGGGCACGATACTTTCGATTACGATCTGGTGCAGAACGTCCTGAAGACCGGCATCTCGCTGACGGTTTTGAAACAGATCTGCGGCGAATCGGATTTGAACATGACGACATTGGGTTTGAACCTGAGCCGGTTCGCCAATGGGGTGGCGAAAATGCATGGCGATGTTTCGCGGGAAATGTTTCCGGACCACTCGATTGACTTCATCACCAACGGCATTCACACCTACACCTGGGTGCATGAACCCTTCAGTAAATTGTTCGATGAGTACGCCCGGTTGTGGCACCGGAGCCCGACTTATTTGCGGCTGGCGGAGACCATTCCCTGCGAGCAGGTGTGGCACGCGCATGTGCAGTGCAAGGACCGGTTGTTCGCGGAAATCAACCGCGTCACGGGCGAGCAATTCAATCCGGAAATTCTGACGCTGGGGTTCGCGCGCCGGGCCGCCGCCTACAAGCGGGCGGCGTTGTTGCTCAGCGATCTGGACCGGCTGATCGGGATGGCTGAGGCCTGCGCCGGAATGCAAATCGTGTATGCCGGTAAATCGCACCCGAAGGACCAGGCCGGCAAAGATCTGATCCATGAAATTCACCAACGCCAAAAAGAAATCGCCCGGCGGACCCAAAAACTGAAGCTGGTGTACTTGCCGGATTACCGGATGGAGCTGGGCTACCTCATCACGGCGGGCGTGGATGTGTGGGTCAACACCCCGATCCGTCCGCACGAGGCGTCCGGGACCAGCGGCATGAAAGCGGCCTTGAACGGCGTGCTCAACCTCAGCATTCTGGACGGCTGGTGGGTGGAGGGCTGTATCGAAGGCGTCACCGGCTGGGCCATCGGCGGCCTCGACCCGCGTGCCGACCTGCCGCCCGACGAACGCGATGCCCTCGATGCCAAGAACCTTTACGACAAATTGCAGAACGTGGTTCTGCCCAAGTATTACGAGGACCGGGAAGACTGGATCGAAATGCAACGCCACGCCATCGCCATCAACGCTTCCTTCTTCAACACCCACCGGCA
>SMVS01000029.1 GCA_004357435.1 Nitrospina sp.
ACCCGTATATCAAGCGGGCCAGCACATCGCGGCCCCGGTCGTCGGTCCCGAGGTAATGGCCGTCGCGCCAGGAGGATTCCAGCATCCGTGATTTATCGGGCGACAGTTTTTCGTAAGGGGCCGCCAGCGCAACCTGCCCGGTTTTGCTTTCGGTAGGGATGTATTTGTAATCGTACCGCACCAGCGGCCAGATCGTCCAGAAGTCCCGCGCGTCACCGTTTACAGAAAGCGGTGCCGGCTCCGATACCTTTTGCTGGCTTTCAGCCGGTTCATCCTCCTCAAAATCATCCAGGCTGAGAGTGAATCCGGAGTCCTCCTCAAAATCGCTCAGATCCAGTCCCGGCGAGTTGGCCAGCGGTTCCGCCTCGCCCGCCAAGAGCCTCAAAAAACGTTTTGATTTGTAGTCCGGTTCCGAGGGCAGGACACCGCCAAAATCTTTTTCGCTGTAGGCGATGAAAATAGGAAAGTAGGGTTTGCCGTCGACCACCAGCAGCAACGGACGCACGTTGGAAATGAACTCGGCGGGGAGGGTCAGTAAAAAAGCGGTCAGCAAAAAGAGCAAACTGTAATAAGCACGTTTGTCACTTTTAAATATGCGCAATTTGATCTGTAAATCGGTGTCCATGTTTTAGCCCTGCGATTCTTCAAAAGTGATCCGGCGGTCGATGATCACGTAGGAGATGTCCGTCAACAGCTGGCCCACCAGCGCCAGCAAAGAAAAGATGAACAGGGTTCCCAGCACGATGGGATAATCCCGTTGGATGACGGCCTGGTAGGAAAGCAGTCCCAATCCGTCCAGAGTGAAAATCTGTTCGATCAAAAGCGATCCGGTAAAAAACATGGCGAGGAATCCAATGGGGAATCCGGTCACCAGTGGGATCAGCGCGTTTTTCAAAATGTGTTTAAAAAGCACCGTTTTTTCTGGGAGGCCCTTGGCCCGCGCGGTGATGACGTATTGTTTGTGCATCTCTTCGATGACGGCGTTTTTGGTCAACATGGTCAGGGTGGCGAAACTCCCGATCATGAAACAAACCAGCGGCGCCGCCAGGTGGTGCAGGTAGTCGGTCAATTTCTGCCAGAAGCTCCAGTCCTCGTACCCAGGCGTGCCCGCCGAGGTCAGGTTCGCCAGCGGGATGAGGTGCATGACCGCGCCCTCGCCGGGACCGAGGAACACGATGAGAAATATTCCCAGCACGAAGCCCGGTGTGCTGTAGCCCACCAGCACCAGCAGGCTGGTGGAGGTGTCGAAGGGGGTGCCATTTTTCACCGCTTTGGCGATGCCGAGCAGGATGCAGATGATGTAGGTCATGAAAAAACTAATGATTCCGAGTGAAGCCGAAACCGGAAGTTTTTCGACGATCAGCTCCAGCACCGATTTGTTGCGGTAAAACGAATCGCCGAATTTGAACAGTAAAAATCCTTCCCAGTTGTCCCGATTAAAAAAATCATTTGGGCCGTCGGGATTTTTGGGTGAATACCAGAGGAAAGTTCGCAGGTACCGCTCCCACAAGGGGAGATCGAGGTGATAGATTTTTTTCAGTTCTTCCAGATAGCGTGGGTCCAACTCCTGCGCTTTGATGCCTTGCTGACTCATGGCACTGCCACCGGCTTCGGTCAACGTGCCGGTATGGCCGCGAAGCATGGATTTCATCTGATCGACCGGACCGCCCGGCACAAACTGGATAATGATGAAGGTGATGGTGACGATCCCTACCAGGGTGGGCAACATGAATAGCAGACGGCGGATGATATAAGAGATCATAAGAATTTTTTCAGGAAATGTTCAACTCAATACGCGATTGGAGAGAAACAGCGAGAACATTATAGCAGTCTGTTTGGTGCGTGAGCAATCATCCCCTGTCGGGGAGGTGGTGGAAAATTTGAAGATCAATTCATTGCGATATTGGCGGCGCGCGCTTTTTTCAATTTTCTGGCCTTGGCTTCATCCCACCACCACCACTCGATAATATTGTTGAGGATGGCCGCCTGGGAGGGGTTGATGGCGGGGTGGGAAAATTTATTCCAGTGAACCAACCGGTCGAAATTGATGTACCAATGGGGCACTACATAAAACTGATGGGTGAGGATGCGGTCCATGGCCTGGACCGCGTTGACCAGTTCATTGCGGGTTTTGGCCTGCACGATGACTTCGATCAGTTCATCAATCGCCGGATTTTTAATGCCGGCGTAATTGCGCGATCCCGGTTGATCGGCGGCGTCACTGCTCCACATGTAGCGCTGTTCATTGCCCGGCGACCGGCTCTGCGGATAACTGGCGACGATCATCCCAAATTTAAATTTTCTCAATTGCTCTTCATATTGCGCGATTTGCACCAGCCTGATTTTTACTTCGACCCCGATGGATTTAAGATTATTTTTATAGGGTTCGGTGATTCTTTGAAACGCCGGGCTGGCCAACAGCAGATCGAATGCCAGTCGCTGGCCATTCTTACTGCGGATGCCGTCCGACCCGCGTTTCCATCCTGCGGAATCCAGCAACTTGTTGGCGAGTGCCAGGTTATTCTCAAACGGCGTGCCCTGGCCGGGCGCACCCACCGGTTTGGTGAACACGGTTTTGGGAACGTATTCTTTGCCGTGTTTTTGGCGCAGGTTGGTGAGCATTTTCAAAACCTCGCCCTGTGGCAACCCCTGCGCTTTCATCTCTGGATTGTTGTCAAAGTAGCAATCGTTGCGAGTGTACTGGTTGTAAAAAAGGTTTTTGTTGCTCCAGTCGAAATTGTAGGTCATGGCGATGGCGGCGCGCACTTTTCTGGATTGGAAAATTGGATTGCGCATGTTCATCGCAAAACCCTGCATGCCCGCGATGCGGTTGTGCGGTACTTTTTCGCGGAGGTAATAGCCTTTTTTGACAAAATCGCCCTGGAAATCGAGCGCCCAATCGCGTGAACTGTTTACCATATGGGCGTCGTATTCGCCGCCTTTGAAGGCCTCCCGTTGCGCCACCGGGTCCAGAAAAATTTTCCAGGTGATGCGGTCGAAATTGTAGCGGCCGCGGTTGATACCGATATCCTTTCCCCACCAGTTGGGATTTCGTTTCAGGGTGATGTATTTTCCGAAAGCGTATTTTTCCACCGTGTAAGGACCGCTTCCCACGGCCAGGGCATCGAAATCCGCGCCGAACTTTTTGCCATTTTGCCCGTAGACATGTTTGGGGAAAATGGTCATTTGGCCGGTGATCAACGGCAGTTCCTGATTGTAGATACTGAAGGTGTAACGGACCCGGTGGCTATCCAGTTTTTCTACTGTTTTGATGTCTTTAAAATATTGTTTGTAGATGGGGTGGTATTCAGGGTCCTGCAACAGGTCGAATGAAAACACAAAGTCGTCGGCGGTGATCGGATGGCCATCAGAAAACCGGGCATTTTTATAAATATGGTAAATCATACTCATCCGGTCATCCGCCAATTCGACTTTTTCTACCAAGTTGCCGTATTGCGAGAAGGGCTCGTCGTCATCGGCGGAGCTGTCCATGGGAGTCTGAAAAACCAACCCGGCGATTCCCGGCGCAGGGACGCCTTTCAGAGAGGCCGGATTGAGCTTGGTGAACGCCCCAAAATCGCTCAATACCAGGCGTCCGCCTTTGGGTGCCTGGGGATTGGCGTAAACGTACGGTTGCCCTGGCTGGTATTTCAGGCCGGAGGGACCGTAGAGGGATAGGCCGTAAGCCGCCTCAGCGGAGTGGCTGGGGGAGCTTGCCAGTGCCCAGAGGAAGGCCAGCGCCAAGCTGATTAACAGGTGTTTTTTCATCATTTTCGCCTTTCTTGTGACTTATAATATCACAAAGGCAGGTGGGAAAAGGGGCCGTGAAAGTGAGTCGTTTTGGCTTGCCGGATCGGATCCATTTGTGAACTCAGCGCTTTTTTGATAACCTTTACTTACTGTTTTTTAAATTCTTATCATTTTTTTGGATGAAAAGGCACTCCCCTTCGTGAGCGAAAATAAGAAACCCCGGAAAACCCGCAAAATTAAGATTGGATCATTGACCATTGGCGGCGATTCGCCCATTGCTGTGCAGAGCATGACCGCCACCCGTACGGTTGACCTTGAAGCCACGGGCAAGCAAATCAGAATTCTTGAAGATGCTGGAGCGGATATCATCCGCATTGCGGTGGACAGCAAAGATGATGTCGAGGCCCTTATAAAACTAAGACAGGATTCCAATGCTGTATTCTCTGTGGATCTCCAGGAGAATTACCGCCTGGCGCCGCTGGTGGCTCCCTACGTCCAAAAGATCCGGTACAATCCCGGACATTTGTTTCACCTCGACAAAGACAAAACGATTCGGGAAAAGGTGGAGTTCATCGTCAATGCCGCTCGTGAAAACCAATGCGCCATTCGCATTGGCGTGAATTGCGGATCGATCGACCCCGATTACAAAGCCAAATATGTGGACGATCCACTGGCCGGGATGGTGCAATGCGCGGTGGATCATTGTGCCATGCTGGATGAGATGGGGTTTGAGGATTACTGCGTGTCCCTCAAGGATTCCGATTCCAGCAAGGTCATTGAGGCCAACCGCCATTTTGCCGAACAGCGGCCCGACGTGCCTCTCCACTTGGGAGTTACCGAAGCCGGGTTGCCTCCGGAAGGAATCATCAAAACCCGGATCGCGTTTGAACAGCTGATCCCTTCGGGAATCGGTGACACCATCCGCGTTTCGCTGACTGTGCCGGACGATGACAAGGGCGATGAGATTTCGGTGGGCCGGGAAATTTTGAAGGATATCGAGGCGGGACGGTTCCGCTCCGTTCCGGAAAATTTTCTGGAAGGGTTGAATATTATTGCTTGTCCCAGTTGTTCCCGGGTTGAGAATGGAAAATTTGTGGATTTGGCACAGGATGTGCGTAGAATGACCGCATTCGCCGAGAAATATAAGATCACCATCGCGGTGATGGGGTGCCGGGTGAACGGGCCTGGGGAGACGGATGATGCCGACCTGGGTTTGTGGTGTGGTCCGGCTCATGTTAATTTGAAAAAGGGTACGGAAACTTTGGGTGCCTTTGGATATGATGAGATATTGGATCAGCTCAAGAAGGCATTGGATTGTTTAATCGAAGAGAAATACGGTGCCGTCAGTCCCGGTTGAATTTAAACCCAGTTGGATTTTTCAGAACTCGATGACAGGAAAGCCATGGAATTGCAAGTTGAAGAAATGGATGGGGTGCGGCGCAAGCTGAAAATCAAAGTTCCCGAAGAGGTGGTGAGCCAGAAGATTAAATCGGCCTACCGGGAATTGAATCAGCAGATCAAGATGCCCGGATTTCGGTCGGGGAAAATACCACAGCACCTCCTGGAGCAACAAGTTCCGGTGCAGGCCATGACGGAGATGTGGCAAGCGCTCATGCAGGAATATTACGATAAAGCACTGGGCGAATCGGGAATCGTGCCGGCGGGACCGCCCGAGATTGACCATTCTGGAATCAAGGAGATCGCCAAGGACAAGCCGTTTACTTTTTCAGTCACCCTGGATATCAAACCCACCATCAAGTTTAAAAACTACAAGGGATTGAAATTCGAAAAAACGATGCACCAGATCACGGAAGCGGAAATTGATGCCACCATACAAAAGCTGATGGAATCCTTTGGCTCATTTGAAATTTGTGTTGATGATCATAAAGTCGAACGGGGTGATCATTTGATCCTGGATTTCGATGGCACCCTCAACGGTGGACCGCTGGAGGGGGGAACCGCCAAGGATTATCCAATGAAAGTAGGCGAAAAGAAAATGATCGCTGGGTTCGAGGACCAATTGATCGGTCAACAGAAAGGGCCGGAGTTCGATGTTCAGGTCACTTTACCCCTGGACTGGAATAAGAAGTTGCGCCGGGTCAGCATGCCGATTCCGGGAGCTAAAACCGATGCTCCCGCGGATGATCTGGCAGAGTTCAAAGTCAGAATCAAGGAAATTAAAATACTCAAAACCCCGGAGTTGACGGAAGACTTTGTGCAACAACAGGGTGAGGAATCTGTGGAAGCTTTCCGCCGGAAAGTGAAAATGGATCTTCAGGCTCAGAAAAAGCAGGCCGAGGAAATAGAGATCAAACAGAAAATTTTCAACTACCTGGTGAAAGAACACGACATGGTAGTCCCTGAATCTCTGGTGAAACAGGAGTTGAAATTCATGATCGAAGGCATGAAATTTCAAATTTCAAAATCGGGGATGAGCCTGGAAGACTCCGGATTTGAGGAGGAGGTGGCGGAAAAAGAATGGCGGGAGCGGGCGGAGTTCAATACCAAGGGGTATGTGATTCTGGAAGCGATCGCCAAAACTGAAAAAATCCATGTGGCGCAGTCGGAGTTGGAGGAGGAATACCAGCGCTTGGCCCAGGAGACCGGGAAATCCCCGGAGGATGTGAAAAAGGCTTTGTTCAACAATCCGGACAACATGAGCCAGACCACCAGCCGGTTGCTGGGACAAAAAGCCCTCAATTTTATTTATTCCCATTGCGAGTTTGACTTTGTGAAAGAAGAAGACAAAAAAATAAAAGATTCCAAAGATGAGGCTCAGGGTTGATTGAGTTGCGACATCTGGATTGCGAGAGAACACCATGTTGAAATTTGTTAAAGTCATGCCGGAGGATGAACTGCCGCCGGGGAAGTCCGCGATCATCACTGCGGGAGAGGATGAGATCGCGCTGTTCAATTACAAGGGAAAATATTTTGCGATTGCCAACAAGTGCCTGCACAAAGGGTCGCCGTTGGGGGAGGGCCGGATCGAGGAGGGCGTGGTCATTTGCCCCAATCATGAATGGCGCTACGATCTAACCACAGGGGACTGTCCTCAAAACCCTTTTATGAAAACCAAAATTTATCCGGTCCGGGTCCACAAAGGCCTCATTCGAATTGGGTTGGAAGTGGAGGGCGAGAAAAAAGCCCTTGGAATAGAATCATCGGCCCCGCCCAAGGCGTTGAAGTTCACCATACCCACGATTCAAAAACCGATCAACCCAGACGAAACACTTTAAAGTTATGGGGTAAATTCAGGGGAAGGCGGGCGCTGGGTCAGGCCAATTTGTCATCCGGGATTTCAACCCATTTGGGATCACCGTGGGTTTTAAAGTTTTCCGTCCCGGCGAATGTTCCCTCATGGAAAATATTGATTTTGAATTTTGCGCCACCGTAGGTTTCTTCAAGGTAGGGAACCGGGTCTTCCAGATGGATCAACTCCGGGGTGTCGTACTTGCCAATCAACTTGAACTCCATGCCCATGCCGACTGGCAACAGAACGTAAATTCTCAGCTTGGTTGAGGGCAAAATTTCCATCATGTCCTTGTCCAAATCATCCCGAGTGTAATCCCGTCCTATTTTACGCTTGGCCCGCCGCTTTAAATGTTCTTCCAGAAGATTAAAAAACCACCAATTTTTCCCCTTGCGCTGATCATGGAGGAAAGGGTACTCCACAAACCCGTATTTGTTGATAAAAGGTTTTTTTGCCATGTTGAGTTTTCTCCAGCTTCAAATTTACGGTCAGAAGATATTATATGGAGTTTCTCATACTAGAACAAGGTGGGAGTTTGAAAAAAAATAAATCCATTTATCGCAATTACTGGCAGTGGGGATTTAAAACCCGGTTGTATGATTTACTGACTCCTCAGGCCTACCGCGATTCGCTCGCGCGGGCGGCTCATTATTGTGATCTTTCAGCCGGGCAGGTCGTGCTGGATGCGGGATGCGGATCGGGTTCGCTGATCCCCTTTCTGGCTAACAGTTTAAAAGGGGGTGGGCGCTATTTGGGGATCGACATACTCAATAGTGGCTTTCCGGGTTTGATGCGCATGGCGGATAGAATGGGTTTGGGCGAGCGGGTGGAATTAATTTGTGGTGATTATTCCGGCGACCTGGTTCTCAAAGAGAACTCCGTGGATGTGGTGGTGGCCCATTTTTCCCTCTACACGCTAGCCTATTCTGCCCGGCGAAACCAGGTTTTGAAAAACCTGTTCAGGGTGGTGAAGCCGGCGGGCCATCTCATCACGGCGAACCCTTCCAGGGATTACGACGCAAAGAAAATCATTGAGGAAAGTCTGGTTTCTCTTGAGTCGACTGAATATTTTTTTTCTAAATTTTTTCTGTACCCTCTAACTCTGCGGCTGGGCCTTCGCTTCATTGAAAAACAATTGAAGTCGGGAGTCTGGCATTCCTACTCGCTGGAAGAAATGGGTGAGGAAGTCCGGCAGGCGGGTTTCACAGTACAAACCGGCGAATCGGTCTATGCCGGTTCGGCCTGGCTGGTGGTTGCTGAAAAATAGAATTGGGTTGGCGAGAGGAACCTTTTTTAGCGCGGGTTGGGTTTTCCCCAAACCCAAATCTTGAGGTGAGAGCCCATGGAATAAGCCTGGTCCATCAGGGAGTCGCCGTCCAAGGCTTCCCAACTGCCTTCCTTCTTTTGGTTCAGGTAATCGTAAATGGGATTATCAGCAGAGGTGTAAAACAGCTCCAAATCTTTTTCACCAATCGGCTTGTTCAACAATAGGTTGATGGTAACCTCGTCTATTTTATAGGTTTCCTTGAGCGCCTGGAGGGCGTCTTCGCGCGATTCCCCGCTTTCGACCTTTTTATCGAGTTCCCCGGCGATGGCCTTGTTACGTTTGGCCAAGGGATAGTGAGTCGTGTCCAGCTCCTTGCCGATGTGAAAATCCAGATCGGGAAAATAAAGCTCCACCCAATCGTCAAAATCGATTTCCACCTCATCGGAAGCCTGATAGTCACGGGCTTGCTTGGGTGACTCCCTCAGCAGCTGATTGTAAATCGCGATGAACTGTTTGATACAGTCAAAGGTCAAGGCGTAATAATAGGCGTTCATGCGATACCAGTCCTCGGGGGCGTTGTGGGAGTTGATCATCTTGCGAAGCATGATCATGAGGGTGTCGGCATCGGCGAAATGATGGGAAAAGGGAAATGCCTGTTGCAGGTATTCTTTCAGCATGTCAGCATTTTCCTCGGCCGATTCAATTTTTTCCTGCAATTCGGTTTTGGCATGATCCAGCGAATGAAAGACGATACGCTCGTGATTCAATTTCCGCTGGTAATCCATGTATTCCTTCAGCTCGGGGTTCTGACCCTCCTGGGAATGCTTCGGATTGCTTTGGGTGATGTCTTTGGCGAAGGCTAGCATTTGACTCTCAAGTGTTGAATGGGGGCTTATTTTGACCTGACAGGGAAATGATTTCAAGATAATTTAATTTCTTCGAGCCGCCGGGAAAATGGGCTGGAGTAGATATTTAGCTTCTGTTCAGGGGATTGTTATATAATATAGGCCTTATAGGAACGAGGGAACGGAGGCTCAGGGTTCATTCTACCTTTGCCTGTGACGAGGCTTTCTGGCTCTGCTAGCAGGCGGCGGGGGGTGCCGTTGCGGAGAGCTTCCCGGAGGAATCAGGTTCGAACCGCATGGAAGGGCAGGCGCAATGAACATCATTTTAAACAGCTATTGTAATTTAAAATGCAATTACTGTTTTGCCGATGAATACATGGAAGAGAATGTGCAGTCTCCCGACAAATCCATGGATTACGAATTTTTCACGGATGAGTTGCTGCCAAGAATCAAAGTCGCTTCTCTGATCAATTTCATGGGGGGAGAGCCCACCCTGCATCCCCGCTTCACGGATATTTTTTCCCGCACCCTGGAAAGCTTGCAGCCCTTCACCTACCTGGGACTTTTCACCAATGGGTTGATGCCGGATAAAGTGCTCGACTTCCTTTTGAAGACCGTCGGCCGAAGTGGCAGTATCGAGCGCCACATCCAATTGTCCATTCTCCTCAACTGGCAGACCATGGAGAACACCACCGAAAAAAATCACCAGCGTTGTCGGGAGGTGGCGGAAGCGCTTCTGGCCGAAAACGGCCACGGTCTTATGTTCAGCCTGAACTTGTATTCGCCCCGGCAGGAACTGCACAAGCAATGCCGGGAAATCGACGAAATTTATCAAGGCATGGGACTGCCGAAAAGTCAGAATTACAAAATTCGCGTCAGCCCGGCATTTCCCATTGTGGGCGAGCAGGACAACATCACGCTGGCTATTCGGGATTATCCCAAGGTAGGCAGGAAGATGCTGGATATTCTGCAGGAGTTCCCGCAAATGAATTTTCGGTTCGACTGCTCATTCCCGCCCTGTTTTTTGGATGATATCCAGAAGGAGGAATACCCCCTGGTAGAACGGCTTTTTTATCATGGTAGCCAGCCGGTTCCGAGTATCGATGAGTGGCAGGTACGGGATGTTTATTTTGGCTGTGCCGACGACAGCCCGATGGACATCGACCCGAAAGGGCATTGTTTCAATTGCTTTCCGTTTCACAATTTTAAGATAGGAAATGTCAAGGACTTCAAGGAGATCAACGAGCTCTCAGTGAGGAAGATGCATACTCGATTTCTCACCCACGCTTTTGAAGACGGCGAGGCCAAGGAACCCTGCAAGAGCTGTCCGCATTACATGGTGCGCTGTTCCGGCGGATGTTTCGCCTACAATTTCAATTGATACGGATCGAACCTCCCGCCAAAAGCCAAACAACAATCAGCAAACTCTTGATCACTCAGCGTCCGATTTTTTTCGCGGCACGGGGCAAAAGATGTGCCGGGTAGAGGGGGTGGTCAGCCCATGGGGATGATTGTGGATTCACCGTCATTGCGGAAACTATTGTTGACCGCTTCGGTGAATTTCATGTATTCGACCCCGGTGGTGAACGTGGTGTATTCGATTTCCTCCTGGCCGCGAATGGCCTGAACAAACTCTTCCTCCACGCGCCAGCGGCCTTCCTTTTCCGGGGAGATTGAAACTTCCTTCATTTCAGAATCATTTTTAGATCCGTAAAGCAGTTTTCCATCTACCTTGAACTCATAATACAAAACGCCTTCATTCCCAAAAATTTTTATATGGGGTGGGTCGGCATGGAGGTCCTGTTCGCTCATCGACAGCGACCCTAACATGCCGTTTCTCATTTCCATTTGAACCGTGAGGAAATCCGGAATTTCTATTTCAGCTTCACTCCCGGAATCTGGGTCCAAAGCCTGCTGGGTGATGAATCTAGCTTGTGCGTTCACCGAATTGGCCGGGCCGAACCAGCGTAGCAGTGACTCATATATAATTCCCAAAACCATGATGTTGGTGCCGCTATATTTTTTGTTGCGGCGCCAATGAAGAGAGTCACTGGGCGGGGTCAGGACGCTGGAGTGGAAGTTGAACTGGAAATGAAGCGGTTTGCCCAGCATATTTTGATCAATGAATTCTAAAATCGTTTGATCGGCTCGCAGGGTGAAGGGGGAGGGGACCAGTTGGGCCACGCTGTTGGGGTGGTCGTATGAGGCCTTGAGCATTGTTCGCGCTTCGGCCTCATCCATTGCCATACGAGCTTCGCAAAGGACATGTTTTCCCGATTTTAAGGCAAGACAGGTGGCTTCACAATGCAGGTAAGGCCAGGTTCCGATTAAAACGGCATCTATATTTTCGGACGTGGCCACATCCTGCCAGTGGGAACGGACGGTGGGTATTTGAAACTTATCGGCCACTCGTTGCGCGGAAGCGGTGGATCGGTTGGCCACTTCAAGAATTTCCACGCCTTCGATATTTTGCAGGCGCGGAATATGCTTTTGGCAGGTATTGGCGCCGGCTCCTATGATTCCTACGCGAATTTTTTCAATGGCCATAGATTATGCCTCTTCACTCTTCATAGGATTTGCAAGAGGAGAATGAAGGGGGATCGTGAAGCGGCGGGCATTGGAGTGCATGCCCGCCGCTGATAGATTAAATCCCAGCGGCTTTTTTCAGCGCTTTGACTTTATCGGTTTTTTCCCAGGTGAACTCTTTTTCACTGCGGCCAAAATGTCCATAAGCCGCCGTTGCCTGGAAACGTGGTTTTCTCAATTGCAGGACTTTGATGATGCCTGCCGGTTTCAACTCGAAATGATCCCGGATCAATTTTTCAATATTTTTGGGGTTTATTTTGTGCGTGTCGAAAGTATCCACAAAAATAGAAACCGGATCGGCCACGCCTATGGCATAGGCCAATTGAACTTCACAGCGGTCTGCGATTTTTGCGGCCACCAGGTTTTTGGCAATGTAGCGGGCCATGTAGGCGGCAGAGCGATCCACTTTGGAAGAGTCTTTACCGGAAAAAGCGCCTCCGCCATGCCGTGAGAACCCGCCATAGGTGTCGACAATGATTTTTCTTCCCGTCAATCCACAATCCCCTTGAGGTCCGCCGATAACAAACCGACCGGTGGGGTTGATATGGATTTTCATTCTTTTGTGCTGAAAGCTTTTTGGGATCACTTTGTGAATGACGCTTTCGATGATTTCCGAACGAAGCTTTTTGATGGAAACCTGGTCGTCATGTTGTGATGAAATGACGACCGTTTCAATACAGACCGGTTTGCCTTTTTCATAGCGCACCGATACCTGGGATTTACTGTCCGGCCTCAAGTAAGGGAGGAGTCCCTTTTTTCGGACAGCGGCTAATTTGTGGACCAGTTTATGAGCGTACATGATAGGCGCGGGCATCAGTTCCTTGGTTTCGTTACTGGCGTAACCAAACATCATGCCTTGGTCGCCGGCTCCCTGTTCATGTTTGTTGTCGTCCACTCCCTGGGCGATGTCCTGGGATTGCTCGTCGAGCGTGACCATCACGCCGCAGGTTTCGTAATCAAATCCCATTTCTGAATGCGTGTAACCGATATCCCGAATGGTCTCACGGACAATTTTCGGGATTTCAATGTAGGCTTTGGTGGTGATTTCTCCGGAAACGACCACCAATCCAGTGGTGACCAAGGTTTCGCAGGCGACACGAGACATGGGATCCTTTTTCAGCGCCGCATCCAGAACGGCATCGGAAATTTGGTCGGAGATTTTGTCTGGATGCCCTTCGGAAACAGATTCAGAAGTAAACAGGAAGTTGCCCTGGCTCATATTGCATTCCCTTTCGTTTTTATTGCAGTGGACAGATAAAGACTGAACCACTTGAAGTTATTTTCTTTTACGCTCAAGTTTCTTGGGTTAGCTCGATTTTTCCTCAAAAACCATATTTCTATCGAAATCAGTTGGAAAACGATTTCGCATTTCTTCAGATATAAATTGATTGATCTCTTTGGCGGTGGCCATGGTCAAAGCCTTGTCGGCTAAAATTTTAGCTTCCGCGATCGTGACTTTTCTAAGAATTTTCTTAACCTTGGGGATGGAGTGGGGTTCCATGCTCAACTCTTGAATTTCTCCAAGTCCCAACAAAAGCAAAGTGGCCATCGGATCCCCTCCCATTTCACCACAAATTGAAACGGGTTTCCCCCTGGCATTGGCCAGCACAAAAATATCTTTTAAAAGCTTTAAAATTGCAGGATGAAAAGGCTGGTAGAGGTACGCCACGTTTTCATTGGTGCGGTCAACTGCGAGAACGTATTGTATCAAGTCATTGGTGCCAATGCTTATAAAATCGACTTCACCCAGCAAATGTTCGAGTGCCAACGCAGCGGCTGGAGTTTCGATCATGGCTCCAACTTCTATGTCGTTATCAAAAGGTATCTGTGCTCTTTTTAATTCTTTCTTGGCCTTTTTCAATAATTTATTGGCTTCTGTCAATTCCTCCAGGGTGGATATCATGGGATAAAGGATTTTAATTTTCCCATAAAAACTGGCTCGCAAAATTGCTTTCATTTGCGAGATGAGCATATCTGGGTTGACCAGAGATAAGCGGATACCTCGCAGGCCTAAAGCCGGATTGTCCTCAGAAGCATCGTTTATTTTGTTAAGTTGTTTGTCAGCGCCAATATCAAGGGTGCGGATCACTACGGGATAAGGATCCATTTCCCGCGCCACTTTTTTAAAGTTAAGGTATAAATCATTTTCATTCGGGAGTGACTCCCGTCCCATGTAAAGCAATTCGGTGCGGTACAACCCCACGCCCTCGCCGCCATATTTGCGGGCGGTTTTGGCTTCTTGAACGGACTCGATGTTGGCCATGATGTGGATTGCCCGCCCGTCCAAAGTTTCAGAGGATAGGTTCACATCCTTGAGAAGAGCTTTTTCGTAGAGTAAATAATTCTGCTGTTTCTTTCGGTAATGCAGGACTTGCTCCTCATTGGGCTTGATAATAATTTCACCTTCGATGGCATCGATGATGATCATGTCGCCGGAATTGACATGCTGAGTGAGGTCCGTCACGCCCACAAGAGCAGGAATGCCGAGGGCTGATGCAAATATTCCCAGATGGGATGTCCGGCCTCCGACCTCTGTGGCCAGGCCGAGAATATAGTTTTTGGACATGAGCAAAGTGTCGGAAGGGCTGAGTTCATGCGTGATGATCACCACCGGCTCGTCAATATCCTGTAAACTTTCCTGATGATGTCCGATTAGATTTTTGATCACTCCGTGAACCACGAGTTCCAGGTCGTCCTTTTTTCCCTTTAAATAATCGTCATTGATTTTATTGAACAGGCGAGTGAATTTTTCCAGAGTGTGGGTGAGGGCCCATTCCGCGTTGACTTTTTGTTGCTTGATGGTGTCAATGGTTTCATTGACCAGGATCTCGTCTTCCAATAGGAGGGTGTAGGTATCCAAAATGATGGAGTACTTATCGGCAATAGAACTGGCACGGCTTTTTATACTTTGGAGTTCCTCCTTGGACTTTTGAATAGCCTCCCGCAAGCGCATTATTTCGTCGTCAATCTCATCGGAATGCAGGGTGCGCTTGATAACACACACCTTGGACCGGTCCAGCAAATACGCGTTGCCGAAGGCCACGCCTCCTGAGACAGCTATTCCTTTTCGCGCTGATTTCACTTTCAACCTGAGTGGATTTTGCAGTTTACGGACTGCAGGGTTTAAAGAATTTTGGAGTCTTCCTCAATCAATATTGAATAGATGCTGTCTGATCCATGAGCTTTTAAAATCTTTTCCCTGAATGAAATATTTTTAAACAGTCGGGCGATACGCGCCAGGGCTTTTAAGTGGAGCCCTGTGGAATCGGTGGGCGCCAATAGCAGGCATATGAAATGAACGGGCCGCTGGTCCAGTGATTCAAAGTCAATGCCATTTATTGACCGCGCAAAGACAATTACAATTTGATCGATCTCATCCGATTTGGCATGAGGGATCGCCATATTCTCGCCAATTCCGGTGCTTCCCAGTTTTTCTCTTTCCATCAAAGCATGGATTAGAATTTCTTTATTCCTGATCACCCCTTTTTTTTCCAAAAAGTGGCAAAGGTCGGAGACGGCACTGGGTTTGTCGGGAGCCGTCAAATCAGAAATAATGAAATCCTTTTTAAGAATCTCACTAATTTTCATAATAGGATTTTTTGAATATCCTGTTCAGCTTAGGATGAGGAAAGCTATCAGATCGAGTGTTTATTTTTTTCAGCGGAACTTTGCTTGATTTTTAAACTGGTGGACCGTTCTTTATGTTTTTTCAGTTGTTTTTCCGTTTTTTCAACTGCCTGGTCCATG
>SMVS01000030.1 GCA_004357435.1 Nitrospina sp.
CGTTTTGGTAATGGACGGCGCCATGGGCACCATGGTGCAGAACCTGGAGGTGACCGACGCCACCTTCGGCGGCTCGCTGTTCCGCATGTTGACCGACTTGCTGACGTTCTCGCGTCCTGACGATCTGGAGCATATCCACCTGCAATACCTGCAAGCCGGAGCGCATTTGCTGGAGACCAACACGTTTGGCGCGTCACCCCTGCGCCTCAAGGAGTTCGACTGGCGACAGATCGACGTTCGCGAGATGTCCGGCCTCCCCAAGGGATTGGACCTCATGGCGGGCGATCTGACCGCCATCACGCACCACATGAATGTGGAGGGGTGCCGAATTGCGCGCCGTGCCGTTGAAAAATACCGCGCCTCCGCCGAATACGACGGGCGGCCCCTGTTTGTGGTGGGCTCAATCGGCCCTTCCAATTACGTGTTGTCGAGTACCCAGGCCAATCTGCAGAAGGCCACTTTCGACATGGCGGTGCAAAACAACAAGTGCCAGGTGCTGGGCCTGCTGGAGGGGGGCGCCGACGCGTTGTTGTTCGAGACCCAGCAGGACATCCTGGAGCTGAAAGCTTCGATCATCGGCGCCAACCGGGCGTTTGAGGAAACCCGCCAGCGCCTGCCGATCATGGCGCAGGTGACGGTCGACGCGTTTTCCAAGATGCAGATTTTCAACACTGATATTCATGCCGCTTATACGGCGGTGGCGGGCATGGGCATCGCGACTTTTGGCGTCAATTGCAATGTCGGCCCGGCGGAGCTGGGGGCCACCGTCAAGCGCTTGAGTCAATTTTGCCGGCATCCCATTTCGGTGGTGCCTAATGCCGGCCAGCCCATCTCCGAGGACGGCAAGACTTGTTACAAACTGTCGCCCCAGGACATGGCCGACATCATGGAACCCTTTGCGCGCGAACATGGCGTGTCGGTGGTGGGCGGTTGTTGCGGCACCAACCCGGAGCACATCCGCCTGCTGAGCGAGCGGGTGCGGGGGCTTCGGCCGCTGGTCCGCGACGTGCCCCGCAAAGTGTATGTCTCCGGTCCGCAGGAAGCGGTGCTGGTGGACAGCACCGAAGGCCTGGTGCGCATCGGCGAAACACTCAACGTGCGCGGCAGTAAAAAAGTGCGCGAGGCGGTGGAGCGCGATGACGGCACCCAGCTGGACATCCTCGAAGACGTGGTGCATGAGCAGGTGAACGACCTCGGCATCGAAATCATCGACATTTGTATGGACAGCAACATCGTTGACACCGATAAGGTGCTGGCCGAAGTCATTCATGGCGTCACCAGCGACTTCAAGGGGGCCATCAGCATCGATTCGTTTTCGGTCGAGGCCCTGCAAAAAGGGCTGGAGACCTATCCCGGACGCCCCATCGTCAACTCCTTCAGCCTGGAGGAATACCGGCCGGGGGAAAGCAAGCTGGACGCAGTGCTCAAGATGAGCCGTGAGCACCATCCGCTTTATATCGCATTGGTCAATGGACCCCAGGGTCCGGGCGTCACCGCCGATGAGAAATACGAATTGGCTCGCGAAATTGTGCGGCAAGCGGGCGAAAAATACGGCGTGACGCCCGATCAGATCCTGATCGATATCAACGCCTACCCGATCGGCAGTGAGTCGAAAGAGGGGCTGAACTTCTGCATGGAATCCCTGAACTGCCTGCCGCGCATCAAAGCCATTCATCCCGATTTAAGGACCAGCATCGGGGTCGGCAACCTGACGGCGGGGCTGGGCAAGAAACCCTACATGCGCAAGGTGCTGACCAGCGTGTTCCTGGAAGAGGCCCGCCAGCGGGGCCTGGATTGCGCCATCCTCAATCCCAATCATTATGTGCCGGTCGAAAGCCTGCCGCCCCAGGATGTCGAATTGGCGCGCAAGGTGATTCTCGACCACGACATGAACGCCTTTGAAGAGTTGGAAGAAGTGGCCATCCAAAAGAAAACCGGCATCGTTACCAAGAAGCACAACTATGGTGAGCTGGGGCTGGAGGAAAGCATTTGCCTGAAAATCCTGGACGGCTTCAAGGAAAAAACCGAGGGCACTCTGGAAAAGGACGGCTGGCAGTACACCTACCACGACAAGATCGTTTTACAGGCGGCGCAGGTGGTGGACCGGCACGCGCCGCTGGATTTTATCAGCGATTATCTGATGAAGTCCATGCGTGAACTGGGCGACGGGTTCGGCCGCGGTGAAGTGAGTCTGCCGCATTTGTTGAAGAGCGCCGATGTCATGCGTAACGTCATGGGATTTCTGGAGGCGTACATGAACCACAAAAGCGGGGTGAAACCGGGTGACGCCGTCGAATACAAGGGCGTGGTGGTGCTCGGCACCGTGTACCAGGACGTGCACAGTATCGGCAAGGACCTGGCCAAAACCCTCCTGGAAAATTATGGATACCGGGCTATCGACCTGGGTGTTCAGGTGCCCCTGGAGTTGTTCATTGAAACCGCCCGCCGGGAGAAGGCGGACGCCATTGGCATGAGCGCTCTGCTGGTCCAAACCTCCAACCACATGATCACGGTTGCCCGCATGTTGAAGGAACAGAATTACGATATCCCGGTGCTCATCGGCGGGGCGCCGGTCAACGACCGCCATGCCGGGTACGTCGCCATGTACGGTCAGGACCAGACCGATCAGATTTTGTCCAACGTGTTCTATTGCGAAAGCGGCATGGACGGCGTCAACACCATGAACGCGCTCATGGATGAAGGGAAATTGAAAAGTCTGCTGGCCAGCAACCGGGAAACCCTGACGCGCAGTTATCGGCGGGCCAAGGGCCTGGAAGAGACCCGTGGCAAGCTGTTGGCCACTCTGGAACGCAGGCAGGTCAGTTTCAAAAAATATGAAGTGCCGGTCGACAACTTTGGGGTCAGTAAAATAGAATTGAAGTTGGGGAAACTGGCCTCGGTGATCGACTCCAAGAGTTTATTCTCGTTGAACTGGAAGTTTGGCAAACATTCCAGCTGGGCTAAGAAAGGGGTGACCCGGGAACAGCTCGTGGCCCTGCAAAAGGAGTGGGTGGAGAAAGCGCAGACCCACGGTTGGGTGGTGCCGCAGGCCCGATTCGCGCTGTTGCCCGCGCAGTCGGACGGCGATAGCGTGATCATTTATGATCCCGACCAGCCCGACCGCGAGTTGGGACGGCTCACCTTCACGGTGTGCATCGGTAAATCCAAAAACCGCAAGCAGGAACTCTTTTCAGCGGCCCAGTACTTTCACCCGAAATCTTCGGGGATTATGGATGTGGTGGGTTTGCAGATCACCACTGCCGGCCGCGGGCTGGACCCGGCCATAGTCCGATTCAAGGAGGAGAACGATTCCGAATCGTCTCTCTACCTGCAGGGCCTGGGCGATCGCGTGGCCGAGGATTTGGCCGAGTACGTTCATCAGTTGTTGAGGCAACGCACGGGCAAAAAAAAGCAGGAGGGACAACGATACAGTCCCGGTTACCCGGCGATCGAGGAATTGACCAACAATAAAACTATTTTCAATATTTTGCAGGCCGAAGATATTGGGGTGGCGCTGACCGGGGCCAATGAATTCGATCCCCCCAGCACCACGGCCGCCGTGGTTTGCTTCCATCCCGACGCGGCCTATTTTTAAGCCTCCCCAACGGGCCTGCCGGAGGGCAAATTAGCCTTCATGCCAACAGCGGGTTCTGCCGATAATGAACTCATCAGGGCGGCTGGGAGGCCGCCGCAACCCCCGGTTCGCCCGAATAGGCGGTCGGGTGAAAAGGCGGTTTGTTGTTGTTAAAACAATGGCATAGCCTGGATGGGTGGCGCCGAAATAAATCCTTGTAAATTAAGGTGTGTTTGCTAGAATAAAAACAGCGTAATCATTAATAAATGATCGGTGTTCAATGTTAAATTGTGGTTCAAAGCCGTTTAGGTTTTACCGCAGTTCCCATTCCCTGACTTTTTAAGGCCAACAATCATGTTTAAACGTTTTACGGAACGAGCCCGCAGAGTTATCATCCTCGCCAGGGAAGAAGCCGAACTTTACCGGCATGAGTATTTGGGCACAGAGCATATTCTGCAAGGGGTCATCAAAGATGGCGGCGGGATCGCGGTGGCGTTGCTCCAGAAATCCGGCGTGGATATGAATCAGGTCAAGGCCGAGCTGGAAAAAAATCTGCCGCGGAGTTCCAATTCGCTGGTCATCGGCGACATTCCCTTCACTTCCCGGGCGAAAAAAGTGCTGGAGTTTGCGGTCGAAGAAGCGCGTGCCCTGAATCACAACTACATCGGGACCGAACATCTTCTGCTGGGTTTGCTGAAGGAAAAAGAAGGTGTGGCCTGTCGTGTGCTGAATAGTTTTGGGATGTATTTTGAAGACGTCAGTGAAAAGCTGGTGGAAATGTTCAAGGAGCCGACCGAAACCGGGCGCAGTGGGGGTGAGGCCGGGAAGACCCCCACGTTGGACGAATTCAGCCGCGATTTGACGCAAATGGCGATCGCCGGCAAGTTGGACCCGGTCATTGGCCGGGCGAAGGAAATTGAGCGGGTGATCCAGATTTTGAGTCGCCGCACCAAAAACAACCCGGTGTTGATCGGCGAACCGGGAGTGGGCAAAACCGCCATCGTGGAAGGTTTGGCGCAACTGATCATCGAGCGCGAAGTCCCCGATCTGTTGTTTGACAAACGCGTGGTTTCCCTGGATCTGGGTTCCTTGATCGCGGGCACCAAATACCGTGGCCAGTTTGAGGCGCGCCTCAAAGGGATCATGAAAGAAATTATTCAGAATAAAAGCATCATTCTGTTCATTGACGAGTTGCACACGCTGGTGGGCGCGGGCGCGGCGGAGGGATCGGTGGATGCTTCCAATATGCTCAAACCGGCGTTGTCGCGCGGTGAGATCCAATGTATCGGCGCCACCACCCTCGAAGAGTATCGCAAATACATTGAAAAGAACGGCGCTCTAGAACGCCGGTTCCAGCCGATTGTGGTCAACCCGCCGTCGGTGGAAGAAACCATCGAGATCATCCGTGGCTTGAAGGTCCCTTATGAAGTGCATCATAAAGCCAAGATCAGTGATGAAGCCATTGTGCTCGCCGTGCGTTTTGCGGACCGCTATATCAATGACCGGTTTCTGCCGGACAAGGCCATTGATGTCATCGACGAAGCGGGCTCCAGAGTGCGTTTACGCCGAGTCACGCAATCGCCTGAGATGAAGGAAATTCGGCGGGAAATCGATACCCTGGTGCGCGAGAAGAAAGTGCGGATAGAAAATCAGGAGTTTGAAAAAGCGGTGGAGTTGCGTGATAAGGAAGAGGAACTGCGGACCAAGCTCGAACAGGCGAAGACCGAATGGGACAGCAAGAATGAAGCCAGCGAGCCGAGCGTGACCGAAGAGGATATCGCCGCGGTGGTGTCCAGCATGACCGGTATTCCGCTCAACCGCATCGAAGAAAAAGAATCCACCCGCCTGATCAACATGGAGCAGGAGTTGGGTCAAAAAATTGTGGGCCAGGCGGAGGCGGTTGAGGTCATCAGTAAAGCCATTCGCCGATCCCGTTCCGGCTTGAAGGACATGCGGCGGCCGATCGGCACCTTTTTGTTTTTAGGGCCCACGGGGGTTGGTAAAACCGAATTGGCGGGCGCCTTGGCGGAATTCATGTTTGGCCACCGGGATGCTCTGATCCGGCTCGACATGTCTGAATATATGGAAAAATTCAATGTGTCGCGGCTGACCGGAGCGCCTCCCGGCTATGTCGGGTATGAGGAAGGGGGTCAGCTGACCGAAAAAGTCCGGCGCAAGCCCTATTCCGTGGTGCTGTTTGATGAGATTGAAAAGGCCAACCCGGATGTGTTTCATCTGTTGTTGCAGATTATGGACGATGGCCGTCTGACCGACAGTTACGGAAGACACATTGATTTCAAAAATACAGTGATCATTCTGACGTCCAATATCAGCTCTAAAATGATCGATAAGGGTTCCTTGGGTTTTCACAAGGATGATAAGGAAATGAGTTTCGACAAGATGGAGAAAGATCTCAAACAGGATTTGAAAAAAACCTTCAATCCTGAATTTCTCAATCGTATCAGCGAGGTGGTCGTTTTTCATCCTTTGGATTTGGAGAGTGTCACCAAGATACTCGATATTCAGTTGCAACTTTTGAATGAACAGCTGATCCAGCAGGGGTTGACGCTGGATATGACTGCGGAAGCCAAGAAATGGCTGGCTGAAAAAGGTTACGACAAGAATTTTGGAGCCCGGCCGCTGAAACGTGCCATTCAGAAACATTTGGAGGACGTGTTGTCCGATGAAATGCTGAAGGGTCGGTTCAAATCCGGAGGGGTGGTCGAAGTCGGCTTGGGTGATGACGTGCTTGTTTTCACCGAAAAATCCGGGGCTCTCAATACGGTTTCCTGATCCGGAAACCGTGCCAACGAATATTTCCTAACCATTCAGGTCTGAAGGGTACAAGTATTAAGCTTTTCGGTCGTATATGCCGTTAAGCTTAATACTTTTTTTTGTTCTCATTTGAGACTCCGGGGGATTCTTGTTTTCCAAAACACTCAATAAAAAACCGCGCTGGGCTTGCCCAAAAATTGGAGTTTCCTGGTTGCCGGGCCTGTTCTATCTTCTTCTTGGTTGCGCCGCTCCCGCCCTGGCCCAACAGGCAGGAGAGATCATTCATTCCATCGAAATTCAGGGCAACAAACGGGTCGACGACTCCAACATCCTTTACTACATAAAAAGCAAGGTGGGGGAACCGATTTCCCGCATCCGCATTCGCAAAGATATAGAAAGTATTTACGGACTGGGCCAGTTTTCAAACATCCGGGTCGAAACAGAGTCAGCCGAGCCCGGCGGGGTCCGCCTGATTTATATTTTGGAGGAAATACCCTCGGTGGGTGAAGTCGAATTCTCCGGAAATACCCTGGACGTTGAGGATTTGCTGGATGAAATTGCGGTCCGGCGCGGGATCGCTTTTGAAGATTATTTGATCCAGGACACGGTCCAAAAACTCACCGCGCTGTATCACGAAAAAGGATATTTTCTGGTTAAAATCAAGGTGTCCACGAAGACCACTTCGGCAGGGTTGGTGGATGTGCATATCAGCATCCGCGAGGGGGAAAAAATAAAAATCAAGAAGATCCTGTTCGTGGGCAACAAGGCCATAGACGATGATGAATTGGCAGATGTCATTGAAACGGAGGAAGAGGGCTGGTTTTCTTTTTTGGATGAATCGGGGATTTATAAAAAAGATGTTTTAAAAATCGATGTTCTCCGTTTGGAAGCTCATTATCAGGATCAGGGGTTTCTGCGGGTCCGGGTGGAAGACCCGATAATAAAGATCAACAAAAAAGAAAAAGGCATCTATCTGGCTTTGAGAATCGAGGAGGGAGAGCGTTACAAGGTGCGGTCCATAAAAGTTTCCGGGGATGCGACCTTCACGCAAGAAAAGCTGATGGATTCGGTCAAACTGAGAGTCGGTGACTTTTATAATGTGTCGCAATTGCGGAGCGATGCTCTGGCCATCACCGAATTGTTCTCAGAACGCGGATATGCTTATGCCGACGTGAATCCCCGGACCCAAATTGATGACAAAAACAGAACGGTGGCTGTGGATATCGTCATCGATAAGGGCCGTAAGGTGTACATTGGCGAAATCAGCCTGATCGGTAACATCAAGACGCGGGACAATGTGATCCGCCGCGAATTTCGCATGAAGGAAGGAGACTTGTTCGATAGCAAAAAATTAAAACGGAGCAAGACGAGGCTACAAAACCTGGGATTTTTTGAAAGTGTGGTTTTGGATACCCATCGCGGTGACGGACCGGATTTGATAGATATCACCACGATCGTGACGGAACAACCGACCGGCTCCGTTACCTTCGGAATGGGGTTCAGCTCGGTGGAAAATGTCATCTTCACCGCCTCCGTTTCCCAGAACAATTTGTTCGGCTATGGCCAGGTTTTGAGTTTTTCAACGGAGATTTCGTCGATCCGGACCGATATCGATCTCCGGTTCACCGAGCCGAGAATTTTTGACAGCGAGATTTCCGTTGGCGTCGATTTGTTCAACCGCGATACGGAGTTTTTCAGTTTCAACTCCAGGTCGGTTGGGGGCGGGCTTCGGCTGGGCAAGAGCCTGTCGGAAACGGACTGGCTGGGTTTGGCTTACCGGTTTTCCCGGGTGGAAACTTCGGAGGTGGATCCGGTGGATGAAACGATTTTCCTGATGAATGGAACCGTGACCACCAGCCGCATTACTTCCACCTTCATTCGAGATACCCGCGATAATTTTATTAACCCTACCCAGGGATGGAGGCATATGATACGATTCGAAATTGCCGGGAGCATCCTTGGCGGTGAGGATTTTTATAAAACCAGTTACGAGGTGAGCTATTATCATCCGATCATTGGAAAATTAGTGGGATTGTTGCACGGCGTAGTGAAATATTCCGACGGCTACAACGGATCGACCATTCCTGCTTTTGAACATTATTTTATGGGCGGCCCCATTTCCCTTCGTGGTTACACCATTCGTGAGGTAGGGCCGCTGGATAGGAAGGGAGATCCATTGGGCGGGGAGCAATCCCTGCTGTTCAACGTGGAGGTTCAATATCCCATTACCAAGGATTTTCGGGTTTTCGTTTTTTATGATCGCGGCAATGTTTATGGCATCGGCAACGATATTTCTTCCACCGCTGAAACAATAGACGTCACAATAATGCGGGAAGGTGTGGGTGCCGGCATCCGGTTCCTGAGTCCGCTGGGGCCGATCGGCTTGGCCTACGGGGTTAAGTTGGATCCCAGGCCGGGCGACTCCTCAGGTGAATTTCATTTTTCAGCAGGAAGATCGTTTTAAAAGATTATTATTGAGAGGTGTTATGTTTTCAAATAAACACAGAATTAAATTTTTGAACGTATTTTTGGCTTTGGGTTTATTTGGAGTGGGGATCGGGGGAGTGAGCTCACTCGCTTGGGCGGCTGATACCAAGATAGCTTTTGTGAATATTCAGGAAGCCATGTTTGCCACCAAAGAATACAAGCGGGCATCGGCCTCGTTCAAATCGGATTTTGATAAAGAAAAAGGGATCATTGCCGCCCGCGAAAGAAAAATAAAAAAAATGCTGGATAATTTGAGCAAGCAGGGATTTGTCCTGAGTCCAGAGCTCAAAAAGAAAAAGGAAGACAGGTTTCTAAAAGAAAAAAAGGGTTTTGAGCGGTATGTTCAGGATCGGAACGAAGAGTTTTCACGCAATGAAAAAACAGCCACAGCGAAAATTTTAAGGAAGATGTTGAAAGTACTGCAGAAGATTGGAAAAGATAAACGGCTCACTATGATTATGGAAAAAAAGACGGTTTTTTACAGTGATTCCGCCACTGATCTCACCAAGCTGGCCACTAAAACTTACGACAAGATGCATAAGTGAGGGAACAGCCACTACCGATTCTGTCTTTTGAGGGGGTTCCATGCTGGACGTCAACGATATAAAAAAAATTATTCCCCACCGTTATCCCTTTCTTTTAGTCGATCGTATCATTGAGTGCGATGATGACACGCGCATCGTGGGCATTAAAAATGTAACCACGAACGAGCCGTTCTTTCAGGGGCATTTTCCGGATTATCCGGTCATGCCGGGCGTGTTGATTGTCGAAGCGATGGCGCAGGTGGCCTGTATCCTGGCGCTGAGAATTTTGAAACGGGAGGGGCGTTCTTCTGTTTTGTTCACCGGGATTGATAAAGTGAAATTCCGGAAGCCCGTGGTGCCGGGTGATGTGCTCCGCCTGGAGCTCACCAAAATCAAGCAGCGCGGCGAATTGTTTCGGTTTCAAGGACAGGCCTATGTGGGGGACCAGCGGGTGACCGAGGGCATTATCCAGGCGATTTTGGGCAGACCTTAACTATTGGCTCCACGCTTCCCCGCAAGAGCACCTTTCCATCTTTGACGCATTTTCTTTTCAGGGTCCAGTGTGAAAAATATCACCTTTCAAAACCTAAATAACGGTTCCGCCGGTGAGCATCGCAAATAACGCTATCATAGATTCCAGTGTGAGCTTGGGGGACAACGTTGCCATCGGTCCTTTCAGCATCATTGGTCCCGGCGTCTCGATTGGCGCGGGAACGGAAATCGGTCCCCACGTGGTGATTGAGTCTGGCGCCTCTATCGGTAAAAACTGCCGGATTTTTCAGGGAGCTTTCATTGGCGGCGAACCGCAAATCGTGGACTTCAAGGATGTGCCTTCGAGCGTTCGCATTGGGGACAACACCATCATTCGCGAATACGTCACCGTTCACCGGTCAGGCGATGCAAACGGTGTCACCGTGGTGGGCCAGAACTGCTTGTTGATGGCTTACTCCCATGTGGCCCACGATTGCGAGGTGGGCGACCATGTGGTGATCGTGAATTATACAGGGTTGTCGGGCCACATCGTTGTGGAAGAACACGCGTTCATTTCGGGAATGGTGGGATTGCATCAACACGTTCGGATCGGCGCGCATTCCATGGTCGGTGGCATGTCGGGCGTCAGTCAGGATGTTCTCCCTTACGCCACGGTTTCCGGATACCCGGCCCGGTTGATTGGCCTCAATGCCGTTGGCTTGCGGCGTCGGGATTTTAAGCCGCAGGTCCGATCGGCCATCAAGCAGGCCTTTAAATGGATTCAAAGCCCGGACTTGAATACGTCACAGGCGCTTAACAAAATTGAGAGCGAAATTGAAATGTGCGATGAAATCCTATATCTTGTTAATTTTATGAAGAACTCGAAGAGAGGATTTGTCGATTGACGGATCAAATTAAAGTTGGAGTCATTGGCGTGGGCAAGATGGGGGAGTATCACGTCGGAGTTTTGTCCGAATTGCGTGAAGTCAACCTCACCGTTGTTTCCGATACCAGCGCCGACCGGGGCGAAATCATCAGTCAACGTTATGAGGTTCCCTACGTTAAGGATTACAAAGAGGCCGTGAAGCAGATGGACGCGGCCATCATTGCCGTTCCCACCGGTTTGCATTATGAAGTGGGCAAGGAAGTGCTGAACTCGGGCGTCCATGTCTTGATGGAAAAACCCTGCGCGGACAATCTGGATCATGCACGCGAGCTATTCGACATCGCCGATCAGAACAATCTTATTTTACAAGTCGGCCATATCGAGCGGTTCAATGGCGCCGTCCAGGAATTGCACAAGATTGTTGACGATCCCATCTATGTCGAATGCAAGCGGATGGGACCGTTCGTGGAGCGAATGAAGGATGACGGAGTGGTCCTGGATATCATGATCCATGACATTGATATCCTCTTGAACCTGATCGACTCCAAAGTGTCTCACATCAACGTGATGGGAAAATCGGTTTTTACGGACCGGGATGATTTGGTCAGCGTGCAACTGGAATTTGAGAATAAGTGCATCGCCAATATTGTGGCGAGCCGTGCTTCCCAAAACAAAATTCGGACCCTGTCCGTCACCCAAAAAGATTCCTATATTATCCTGGATTACACCGATCAGGAGATTTATGTGCACCGGCAA
>SMVS01000031.1 GCA_004357435.1 Nitrospina sp.
TACGCCGAGCAGTCGTCCCATGCGGAAATCAAGGCGCAGGCCATGGAGCGGGAGATCAACGATTTGCGGCGGGCGCAGTTCATGGCCGACAAGGTCGGCACCCTTTATACCGGCACTATTTCCGGTGTGACCGCTTTCGGATTTTTTGTGGAATTGAATGAAGTCTTCGTGGAAGGGCTGGTCCACGTTTCTTCTTTGAGCGATGATTACTACGTTTTTTATGAGCATGAGCACATGCTGAAAGGCCAGCACAAGCACCTCAAATACCGGATCGGCGATGCCGTGAAAGTGCGCCTGGCGCGGGTGGACATCGCCAAAAGGCAAATCGACCTGACTCTGGTTCCGACTCGAAAAACCCGTTCCTGAATTTTTGCAATTGAAATATTCCCCCTTCTTGAAGGGGGCCATGGGGATTTTGTCAGCCTGAGCTTATCGAAGGGTGACGGGATAGGAAGCCATGGGGTCATGCTTCGACAGGCTCAGCATGACAAAGAAAAATCACCCCCCGCCCTCTTCACAAAGAGGGAGCTAAATGACTCCTTTAAAAGAGTTCAATCTGAAACTGCGATGAAAAGCTTGGTCCGGAATCACCTTGAGATAATCACCATCCGCCTCTCCCTCCCTGAAAATAATTGAATCTCCTTTACATTTACTGTTTTTCTTTGGCAGGGAACCTGTTATGCTTGCTGATTGTTGCCGGATTGAGCACGAAATCATTTCCTGGAAATTGCAGAGTCTTTTTTGAATAAAATGACTAAAACCTGTTTGATCTATCTGACTGCGGCCCTGACTCCGCTCCTCTGGCAAACTTTCAGTTCCCCGGCGTGGAATAAATCCCTGGGCCAGTCGGTGCTGGATGGCTTTTCCTATCCGTTGTACATGGGTTTCGCCTTGGTGGGTTTTCTGGGCTGGAAACTCAATCAAACGCGGATTTTGTTCAGCTCGATGCTGTTCATCGGCATTGCCTACGCCATGAACTACCCGAACATTTTTTCTTCCTGGAACATCGACGCGGCGGGATTGAACCAAATCGTCAGCCTGGCCCTGCCGCTGACGCTGGTGATCATTTTCAGTTTGCGGGAAAGCCGCTTCATGGACACAGAGAACCTGAAACGCCTGGGTTGGAGCCTGGTGCCACTGGCCCTGTTGATCCTTTGGCGGGCCCGCGGTCCGGTGAGCTTTGGCCAGATCGCCACCCTGGAAATCATCCCGCTACCCGCCGGATTCCTGCTGCCGCAGATTGCCCTAATATTTTTCCTGCTCTACTTCGTCGGCGTGGCTATGGAAAAAGATAAAAAAATCAAGCCGTTCATCTTTGCCACGGGCATCACGATGATTCCCCTGCTGAGCGCGGCCCGCGAGGGTATGGTCCCGCACGGTTTTATTCAGGAGTTGTTCTCCGCTAGCGGACCCACCCTGCACAACGTGATGGCCTTCGCCGTGATCTGCGGCATTCAGCTCCATGCCATATTCAAAATGTACTGGCAAAGGGTTTACCAGGACGAGCTTACGGGGATCGGCAACCGCCGGGCGCTCGACGAATACATGGCCACGCTGTCAGGAGAATACGCCCTCGCCATGATGGACATCGACCATTTCAAGGCTTTTAACGACACCTACGGCCACGATGAAGGCGACAACGTGCTCCGTATGGTGGGCGGCCTCCTGCATCAGGAGCTGGGAGATAAAGTGTACCGGTACGGCGGTGAGGAATTCTGTGCCGTTTTTGAGGGCTTTGGGAGCGAAGACGCTTTCATGTTTGCCAATAAGGTTCGCCGCAAACTGGAGGAAAGGGTGTTTCACATCCGTAAAACCAATTCAAAAAAACAAAAGTCCAGCAAAAGTGATCGCAAAAAGATAAAAACCAAAGGCAAAAAAGTCCAGGTCACCATCAGTGTCGGACTGGCCAGTCCTTATAAATCCGCAAAAGACCCCAGCGATGTCCTCAAACTGGCTGACCAGGCACTTTACGAAGCGAAGGACCAAGGTAGAAATTGTGTCATGATTTGGGATCAATAACACCTCGGCTTTGGGCGAGCCCCCCTGCTGGACCCGTCCTTCTAAAAATTTTAATTGGCCCTCCGGCAAATTTGATATAAACTCCTGCCTTCAATAAAATTTTATAATAAGGAACGCTTGCATGCCCACTCTTGAAAAGCTCAAAGAACTCATCCCGACTGCCAGGAAAAAGGTCGATGAGGCCGCTAAAAAAGCGTCGGATCCCAAGAACGATCTTGAGGTTCGGAGTAAAAAGAAAAAATTGAAACGGCTGACCCGTAAAGCCGCCAAGATCGTCTACATGGCAAAGAAGAAAGAAGAAAAGAAGAAAAAGAAGAAAGGCGGCGGAGACGCGGCTTGACCGGTGTCTTCCCTGAAAATACTTTCCCATGCCTGCAAACCCATTCGACATTGAAAAGGTCGCGACACTGGCCCGGCTGAAACTCACCGAGGATGAGAAAATCCGTCTCGGTGGCCAGTTTGAACGGATTCTTGAATACATCGACCAGCTCGACCGGTTGGACACGCAAGCGGTGGAACCGACCACGCATGTCCTGCCTCTGCAAAACGTGTTTCGTGAAGACGAGCTGAAAAAGAACTTCCCCGATGCGGAGTACTTGCCTCTAGCTCCGCGCCAGGACAAAGGCCATTACGAAGTGCCGCAGATCATCTGATCATGTTTCAACCCACCCTTGCCCAGGCCCGGCATCAGCTGAAGGACAAAAAATACTCCGCGGTGGAACTCCTGCAGGCGGTCTATAAAAGAATCGACGCGTTTGACAGCCGGGTGCAGGCCTATGTGCATCTGACCCGCGATATCGCGCTGAAGCAGGCGGAAGCGGCCGACCAAAAGATTTCAGCCGGGGAGGACGCGCCTCTGCTCGGCATCCCCATCGCCCTCAAGGATTTGATCTGCATGCAGGGCGCGCGCACCACTTGCGCGTCCCACATCCTGGAACAATTCGTCTCGCCTTACGACGCCACAGTGGTGAAACGTTTGAAAGACGCCGGGGCCGTGCTGATCGGTAAAACCAACATGGACGAATTCGCCATGGGTTCTTCCAACGAAAACTCATGGTTTCATCCGACCCACAACCCGTGGGACCTGACCCGCGTGCCGGGCGGGTCGAGCGGCGGGTCGGGCGCGGCGGTCGCCGCCAACGAATGCATCGCCGCCCTGGGAAGCGACACCGGAGGCTCCATCCGCCAACCGGCGGGATTCTGCGGCATCACCGGCCTCAAACCAACTTATGGGCGGGTCTCCCGCTTCGGGCTGGTGGCGTTCGCATCGTCGTTCGACCAGATCGGGCCGATGACCAAGAGCGTCGAAGACGCCGCCTTGCTGATGAACGTCATTGCCGGACACGACCCCATGGACACCACCTCCGCCGACGTGCCGGTGCCGGATTACAGCGCCGCCCTGCCCCAATCCGTCAAAGGATTAAAAATGGGCATCCCCAAAGAATACTTCACGTCGGGAATCGATCCCGAAGTGGAACGGGCCGTGCAAAACGCGATTCAATCTCTGGAGTCGATGGGCATAGAAAAAGTGGAAGTCTCCCTGCCGCACACCGAATACGCGGTAGCCACCTATTACGTTCTGGCCTGTGCCGAGGCCAGCACCAACCTGTCGCGCTACGACGGCGTGCGCTACGGCTTCCGCTCGGAAAAGTCGGGCACCCTGATGGACATGTACACCAACACGCGTGAAGAAGGGTTCGGCGAGGAAGTGAAGCGCCGCATTTTGCTGGGCACGTTCGTTTTGAGTTCGGGATATTACGATGCTTATTATTTGAAAGGCCAGAAGGTCCGCACCTTGATCAAGCAAGACTTTGATGAGGCTTATAAGAAATGCAATGTGATCGTCGCGCCCATTTCTCCGGCGCCGGCGTTCAAGTTCAACGAAAAACTGGACGATCCTCTGCAGATGTACCTGTCGGACATCTTCACCATCTCCGCCAACCTGGCAGGCATCCCGGCGATGTCCATCCCCTGCGGCTTGTCCGAAGCGGGCCTGCCGATCGGCCTGCAGTTGATGGGCAAACATTTCGACGAAGCCACCCTGCTCAACGTCGGCCACCAGTTCCAGCAAACCACCGACCACCACCTCAAACATCCCAAACTTTAACCGGGCCAGCCTGCGGCTGGAGGCGAGATTCTTCACTTCGTTCAGAATGACAAAGTTTACTTGCCTCCCCAGGGAGGTCACCCTGAGCCTGTCGAAGGGTCATAAGGACAGGTGATCAAAAGAAATTAGGTCATGCTTCGACAAGCTCAGCATGACAACATACTTTTTCTTCGCCCTCCGTGGTCAGCCTCTTGGGTCCAGCGGCACGCTGGTCAGCCTCGTTTTTTGCCGAACACATCTTTTAAAAGTGCGGTGACGCGTGCTGATGGGTCGGTGCGGATTTTCTTTTCCTCTTCAGCGACCACAAAATACAAACCGTCGAGGGCTTTGCCGGTGACGTAGGCGTCCAGATCGAGGGTCACCGGTTTTTGAAACGGCAGGGCCTGAACCGGCCCCATCACCTGTTGGTACAGGCGGGTGACGCCGACTTGAGCCATGCTCCTGGCAATGAGGGGTTGAAAGGCGGCGTGGATAGTGTTGTAGGTTTTTGATTTGAGAAAATCCGTCGCCGCAGTGTCGCCCCCGTTTAAGATTTTGAGCGCATCGTCGAAGGTGATGTTACGAACGGCATCGAGGAAAATGGCCCTGGCTTCAGGCGCGGCCTTTTCCGCCGCCTGATTCATGCTCTCTTCAAAAGAATCCACCAACCTGCCGAGTCCAATTTTGCGCGCCACTTTCATGGTTTTTTGAATCTCCTCGGGCAACAGGATTTTAATCGCCTGGTTCTGGAGGTAGCCATTGATTTTTGAAACATCCAGCACCGCATTGGCGGTCGCCACCGACAGAGCCTCCTTGAGACCGGCGATGGTGTTGTCCGTGCCGCCTGTTTTCAAACTGGCATCCAGGCTCCTGGCCATTTGATTCAATTCAGCACAGCCGGACAGCGCCGTAAAAAAAATCACCCACAATAGGATAAAGAATCTCTTTTTCATATCCCCTCTTTCAATTTAACAATCAATTCATGCACAAACAGATCCAGGTACTGGGGCGACGCCGCTGACAGGTGAGGCTGGATCAACACGTTGGGCATTTGCCACAAGGCCGAAGTTGCCGGCAACGGCTCGGTGCCAAACACATCCAGATAGGCTCCCCTGAGGCGGCCTTCCCGCAACGCGTAGACCAGGTCCTCCTCAGCGTAAGCATTGCCCCGGCCCACATTATATAGAAAGCAGTGGGATGGCAAAGACTGTAAATGCTCGCGGGTGAGGAGCCCCGCCGTTTCAGCCCCACCGGGCAGGACCAGGATGAGGTGATCGGTAGTCTTGAGGACGTCCGCCAGTTGATCCACTGCGACCACCCGGTCATTGGGGCCGAAAAAATTGGGCGGCTCCTCCTTGAGGATTCTTTTTATGCCGGTGATGCGGCACCCGAACGGTTTGAGAACCTGGGCGATGGTGCGGCCGATGCGGCCGAATCCCAGAATGGTCACCTGCGCCCCGTGCAGGGAAGTGATTTCCTCGGAAATTTCTCGCTGCGCCCACTTTTTCTTGGCCTGCATTTGCCGGGACAACTCAAACGCCTTGCAGAAATAGAGCAACGCCCCCAAAACACTCTCGGCCATCATCATGCCGTGGAACCTGCCGTGCAAAATATCCAACCCCTCCCGCGGCACGACCTCGATCCATTCCGTGCCCGCCGCCGGAGTGGCGATTAATTTCAGCCGGGGGGCGGAATCCAGCCATTCTCGCTTGAAAAACCAGACCGCCACCGCCTCCGCCTCGGGGAGTTTTTCTTTGAATTCATTGGAGTTTTGGCAAACCTCCACCTGCAACTGGGGCAGGTGTTCACTAATTTGATCAACTTGGCGGGATTGGAAGTTCCACACCCCAACATGAGGATGCGTCAAGTAAATCAACAGGTTCTTTAACATTGATTTTTGCCCGGTTAGTGGGGGGGGGAGCACGTTTGTAGACACCCTTTGTCTTTTATATCACATATCCTTTGCCGATATTTAGAGTCAAATTATTAACTCACTGTAACAAAAGGAGTTTCATGGGGAAAATTTTTGGCACGCATCTTGTAATGGTATCAATAGATTATTAACCTGAACGAAAGACAGCATCATGATACGCTCCGATCTCGCCAACAAATTAGCCAGCAAAATGAATGTTTCTTACCAGGAAGCGGACCAATATCTGCTGGCCTTCATCAACGGCATCATGACCAACCTGGGAAAAGAGAAGCGGGTTGTTATCCAGGGATTCGGTTCTTTCCAATTGAAAGAATACGAAGCACGCATCGGCAAAAAACCGGTCACGGGGGAAGAAATTTATATTCCGGCCCGCAAGAAACCGGTATTCAAAGCCAGCAAGGAATTGAACCAGATCATCAACCGCAAACGCATTCAGCATCCGGTTTATATGGAAGCGGCGCCCGTCCACGTTTCCCATCCCTAACCGGGTTTGGGCAGACACTGGACTGTATGCTATACTTCCAAAAGTGATTGATTACGATTTGGGGGGAGATCGTGAGGGCGTATTGCCCTCCCATCTTTCAGGAGTGCGGTATGAGCGATCCCAACATTTGCGGCAAATGTGGCGCCAAAAGTGTTCTCAAGGGCGATATTGGCCTGCGCACCAGCAAAGATCTGGAATTGATCATGGTCGTACGCAAAGATCATGGTATCGAAAAAAAGGTGCTGCTCCAACCCCGGGTGTGCGCCAAATGTGGTTACGTTGATTTGTTTGTGGAATCCCCGCAAAACCTTAAAATCACCTCAAGTGACAAGCCGATAAATCCCGACTTCAAACATCGGCCTCTTTTGGAATCCGATTTTTAAACCGGCGTCCCATTCTTTCTCATTCAACTTTTTGCCAGTTTTCCCCCGCCCCGGCCCAATTTCTTTCCGCAGGTTCTCCATAACGTAATACAATGAACGAGGATGTGGACCCTCATTTTTTAATGAGACCCTCTGGGCCATGTGACAGCGATTAAATTTCAGGACACCGGATTTAGCTCCGTGTCTACAAGGTTCTTAATGGGAAAAATCACTAAAGGCCAGATCGAATACTTCCTGCTCA
>SMVS01000032.1 GCA_004357435.1 Nitrospina sp.
ATTCTGTTGGGCACTTCAGCCGCCCCTTTGCGCAAGGCGTTGCTGGAATCCAACCTGGGCACCGAAGTGATTGGCGGCGGGTTTGACGACAACCGGGTCGAAACCATATTTGCCGTCGGCTTGAAGGGCGCGGAAAAGGACGACGAACAAAAAATCCTTGATCTCATTTTTAATACCCTCAAAGACCTTGCCGAAAATGGCATTGGGGAAAATCAGATCAAAGCCTCGGTGAACACCATCGATTTTAAATTGCGCGAGGCCAACTTCGGCGGTTTCCCCAAGGGCATCATTTACAACATTCAGTCCATGGGGTCCTGGTTGTACGATAGCGATCCGGTGGCACCTCTCAAGTATTCAGCTTTGATGAAAAAAATCAAAAGAAAATCCCAGCAGGGTTATTTCGAAAAGCTTATCCGCAAGTATTTTCTGAATAACAATCACCGAAGCGTCGTCATCCTGACGCCGCAACCTGGGTTGAACGAAAAACAGGAAGCCAAAATCCGCCGGGAATTGCGTAAGAAAAAGAAATCGCTGAGTGAAAAAGAAGTGCAGAACCTGGTGGAGAAAACTCAGACGCTTCAGGAATTGCAGGTCGCACCCGACCTTCCTGAAACCCTGGCAACCCTGCCCAGCCTTGAACTGGCGGATGTGGAAAAAAAGGTTCCGGTATTTCCCTGTGAAATAAAAAAACAAAAATCACCGAAGATACTTTTTCACGATTTGCAAACCAATAAAATCGCCTACACCCAGATGTGTTTCAACGCGGACCAGGTGCCTCAAGACCAGGTGCAATACTTGCCGCTTTTGGGAAGGCTGATCATGGGCATGGGAACCAACAAGCGGGATTATGTTGAGATGGCCCAGCAAATCGGCATTCGTACCGGCGGCATTTCAGCTTCCACGTTCTCTTCGGTGACTCTCAATGATCGTGATCGGATTCTTTCCTACCTGAATTTCAGTGGTACCGGGCTTCTGGAAAAGTCCAGTGAACTTTTCGATTTGTATGGCGAGTTGATTCACGAACGAAATTTTGACAACTCCAAGCGGCTGGTGGAAATCATTCGAAGCGCCAAAGCCAATATGGAAGCCTCCATTGTTCCGAATGGCAACCAGTACGTGCTGTCCCGGTTGCAATCCTATCATTCCCGTTTGGGAAAATTTGACGAGTTGACCGACGGCATCACGTATTACCGGTTTTTGGAACGATTGCTCCAACGGGCGGAAAAAGATCCGGCCGAAGTGGCCGATCACTTTAAAGAGGTGGCGCGGATCGTTTTCACGCGGGACAATCTGTTGGCCAATATCACCTGCGAGGCCAAAAGTTATTCCAAACTTGAAAAGAAAATTGTGGCCCTCGCGGAAGCTTTGCCGGAGGGTTCGGGGTCCGCGGCGCCGCTGAACTTCGAATCCGGCGCGGTCAACGAAGCGTTTATCACCGCCAGTACGGTGCAGTACGTTGGCAAAGGCGCCAATCTTTATGATTTGGGTTTTGAGTTTTCAGGAAAATTCGATGCTCTGAAAGCCATCCTCCGGACCGGCTTCCTCTGGGACCGGGTCCGGGTGCAGGGCGGAGCCTATGGCAGTTCGATGAGTTTTGATCATTACACCGGAGATTTCGGGCTGGTTTCCTACCGCGATCCCAATCTGACAGAAACTCTGGAGGTGTACGATGAAATCTCGGATTTTCTCACCCATCTGGATTTGTCGCGCGGGGAATTGGAAAAAATTATCATCGGCTGTGTCGGCAATTTCGATCCGCCATTGTCACCGGACCGAAAAGGGGCGATCTCCAAAGTCGAGCATTTGACCGGCTTGACGGAAGAGTTCAAGCAGAAACGCCTCGATAGTTTGCTGTCCACTCGTTTGGCAGACATCAAGGAATACGCTGGCCTGTTCCAAAAAGTGAAGGAGACGGGCACTGTTTGCGTATTGGGGAATGAAGACAAAATCAAAAAAGCCGCCAAACGGTTTGATCATTTGGTCCAGGTTTTCAATTGAACCCGTCGACAGGCTGGCAGGCCGTTGGCAGGGGGCGGCGCATTTTTCTTTTGAACCCTCCACGCTAACGTGTTAACATATTGAAATACTTTTAGTTACTTTACCTTAGCCGTCCTGAAACTAAAAAATATGGATCTTCATTCCTTCAAGAAAAAGCTTTACGGCCAGGTGGTCATCCTAGTCATTATTTTTCTTGTCCTATCAATCGCCTGGGAATTTTCTTTAAAAGATCAGGCGATCTCTCAGTTGATAAAACAGATTCCGTTGCAGGGTGACGACCTCCGTTGGTTGGGAATTTTTATCAGCGTGCTCTGGGTTCTTTTGGCTGTCGCCATTCCTGCCGCTCGTCTCACCCGGTTTGCCGAGAAAAGCATTGATAAATTATCCAGGGAGCATGGGCAGGCGGAACGGCGCTATAAAAAAATCATGGAGTCCACCAATGACCTGATATTTCAGGTCAACCCGGACGGTTATATTGATTTTATGAGTTCCGCATCACGGTTATTGGGGTACCAGAATTCAGAATTAACAGGCAAGCATATCGACATGCTTTTGAGCTTGGAAGACCGTCCCCTGGTCATTCCCCGGCTCACCACCAAGCGGATAGGGCACCGCGCCACTTACAATTTCTCTGCGCGGTTTCTGACCAGCCCCAAATCGGTGTTATCTTCCACCATACCCTCTCTTGAGTTCATCTTCGATGCCTGCGGGTTGTGGGAAGAACCGGATAAAGTTGTTCTCACCAAAGGCACTGAAAAAACTTTCGTCGGAACGTTGTGTGTGGCCCGGCTGATAGGCGACCACACCGAATTGAGAATGTGATACTCAAACCCGCTTAATTTTTCTCCTGAAATTGTTGTTCACTCACCGAGTGTTTTCGCGAAATCAAAAGCTTTCTGCATTTTTGGCAATTGCACCAGCTCCGGAACGATTTCCAGATAGCGGATGATGCCTTCCTTGTCGAGGACCAGAACCGCGCGGGCCAGCAATTGACTTTCCTTGATCAAAAGTCCGGTATTCCTGCCGAATTGCGCTCCCCGGTAATCAGAAAGAAACAATATGTTCTTGATGTTCGCGTTTTCGGAAAAACGTTTTTGCGCAAAAGGCAGATCGCGGCTGATGGTCACCAGGCGCACGGTCGCGTCGAGCCCGTTATTCTCTTCGCTTAAGATATGAGTTTGTTTTTCGCAAACTTTGGTGTCGATGGAAGGAACGATGCTGATGAGGGTGACTTGTCCCCGAAAAGAATTGAGTTTCACGCCGTTCATGCCGGCATCGGGAAGAAGAATGTCCGGTAAAGGCTGGCCGACTGCCAGCGTTTGACCCACCAACGTCAGGGGCTGGCCTCTCAGGGTGATCGTGGGAGACGGACCGGCAAAAGCCCAAAACGGCTGGATCCACCCACAAAAAAATAAAAACAGGACGACACTTTGTTTTAGTTGCATGACGTTCGCACCTCCAAATAAAAAGATTTTGATGACAACCCGGAATCGATCCGGGATTATTTTATGGCAACCGATTTCTAAATTTTATCCATTAGAAATGAACCACGGTGACACCGTCACCGCCCTCGTGCCGCTCGCCGGGAACGTATTTTTTGCCGATCCCGGAGCTGGCCAGCAGGTCTCTCACCAACTGTTTGAGTTTGCCCATGCCGTGGCCGTGAATGATGGTGGCCTTCGGTAGTTTGTTCAACACTGCCCGACTCAGAAATAATTCTACGGTTTCTTTGGCTTCATCCATCCGCATGCCCCTCAGGTCGCACGTTGCTTGTGGCGAGGATTGGGATTCGGTTTGAATGCTCACATTATTTTTGGGTGTGAGATTCTTGGCCTCGGGCGGAGCCTGCGAGTTGCCGAACACGTGTTTCGCATCCACCACCATAAAAATATTGCCGAGCTGGACACGCACTTTGGTTTTTCCCTTCGGGTCGTCCATCAATTTACCAACCGCGTCATAAGGTTCCACCAGAATGGGAGCCCCCTGCCGGAGTTGTGCCACCGGAAGGTTCCAGATGGATCGGAGGTGAGGATCGCTGACCGTCGGCAATCGTCCCATGTGGTGCAGTTGTTTTTCAGCATCCTTTAATTGTTTCGCATCGGGTTTGCCGCGCAAATCCTCGATCATTTTTCTAATTTCCCGTTTGCCTTCCCGCACGTAGGCTTGCAGGCGTTGGGTTTTGTTTTTTAGAAAGTCCTGTTGTTCGGACGCTAGAATTTTTTTGATTGCTTTTTGTTCTTCCAGGTTTTTTTTGGTTTCCGCCAGCGTGTCTGCCATCTCCTCCAGTTTTTTTTCCAGAATCAACTTTTGCTGATTGAGATCTTTTAAAAGGATTTCAGACCGGTTGTCCACTTGTTGATAAATTTCACGGGCGCGGCTCAGGGTTTCGGGATGCAGTCCCAATCGTTCAGCGGTGTCCAGCGCGGCGCTGTGACCGGGGACGCCGAAAACCAGTTTGTAAGTGGGCGCGAGGGAATCCAGATCGAATCCCATGCAGGCGTTCAAGAATCCGGCTTGAGTCTGAGCCATGGTTTTGAGGGCGAGATAATGAGTGGAGACCAGAGTCATGAATCCGCGTTGTTGCATTTCCAGTAAAATGGCTTCCGCGAGGGCGGCGCCTTCCTGCGGGTCGGTGGCGATCCCCAACTCGTCGAGCAGGATCAAAGCGCCTTGGGGAGCCTGGTTCAGGATATGAATTATTTTCTGCAGATGAGCGGAAAAGGTGGATAGCTGGAGTTCGATATTCTGGTCGTCGCCGATGTCCGCGTAAACCATGGGGAAAAAGCGTATTGTTGAGTGGGGCGCCACCGGTAAAAATAAACCCGCGCGCGCCATCAGCGACATCAGCCCCACGGTTTTCAAGGTGACGGTTTTGCCGCCGGTGTTGGGGCCGGAAATGATGACCACCTTGACAGGAGCGTCCCAAACGATGTCGTTGGCAACCACCGATTGGCCATTCAAAACCAGTTCGGGATTGCGCGCCTGATATAAAGATACGGGACCCTCTTGTTGAAGAAGGCAGGGTTGGGCCTGCATGGTTCCGGCCAACCGTGCTTTCGCCAGGATGAGATCGAGCGCGGCCAACTGGTCGAGATTGGTGGTCAGGGATTCGCGATGCAGGAGCACCTCCCCGGTGAGTTTCTGCAAAACTTTTATTTTTTCCCGCTCGACATCCATGCGGGCGATCTTGAGCTGGTTGTTCAAAGGCAGAATCTGGGGCGGTTCGACGAACAGCGTTTGACCGCTACTCGAACTGTCGTGAATGATGCCGTCAATTTTGGAGCGGGCCTCCGATTTGACCGGAAACACAACGCGCCCTTCGCGTTCGGTGGTGTAGGTGTCTTGCAGAGCCTCCTTGAAAGCGGCCGAACCCATTATTTTTCGCACGGTCGTTTCCAGCCGGGTGCGAATTTTTCTCATCTCTTGATGGGCTTGTTTCAATTCCGGAGAGGCATTTTCATGAACGTCCCCGTCCGGGTGAATGCACCGCGTTATTTCCCTGCTCAATTCGGAAAGCGGTTCCAGGTTTTCACGGTACGCGCGGAGACGTGGCACGCGATCCTGTTTTTGAAGGAAGCGTTTGATGTCACGCACCAGATTCAAAATATTCAACAAGGCCAAAAAAGCTGATGGTTCGATGAGATGACGTTCTTCGGCTTGTTGCAGAATCGGGGACAAATCGTGAAACGTTCGCATGGGGAAATGTTCCGCGGATTCAATCAGGGCAACCATCTCCGCCGTTTCGTCCAACAGGCGCCGGGCGGTCTCCAAGTCCGTTGCGGGCGTCAGCGCAGAGCATCGGCTTTGGGTGACGGGTGATTCGGCCCGGCGGGCCAGGTGGTGCTGGATGAGGTTCCAACCCAATAAATTGAGAGAGGTTTGTTCCGAAACAGGATGGGATGCGGGTGGTTTCATGGGCGGCGGGCGATTTGATGGCCGAATGAAATTTTAATGCGCGCGTCATAAAGCAGTTCGGGGTCCCAGCGGTCTTTGAAACCATGCAATAAAAGGGACAGGTCTTTCTTCACCAGCCCTTCAAAACGGACGGTTTTTTCTCCGGCCATATATTTATCGCGAGTCTCTTGCAACTCCTGAAAGGTGACGGTGACCGGCCGATCTAAATCGACATGGTCGGCATTGAGATAAATTTCATTCTCCAAAAGGTTTTTCCCCAGAATTTCAAAACGGTTTTTTTCTTTATGAACGGCGATCATCGTCGCGATTTTACCATCTTTAATGTTGAGGGTTTCCGGCTCCGGCCCGGGAATTTGCAGAGCGGCCAGTTGATAACCCTTGCTCACTCTGGCCCACTGAATCTGTCCCAGATGGTTGGCCTCGCGCACCATTCGTATCACGGTGGCATGCGGGTTGCGTTCCTGGGATTTCAGCCAGGCTTTTAAGGCGGGAACTTCAGATTCCGGCATGAAATGGCCGCCATGCACCGATCCTTTTTCCAGATGTTCACGGTAAACCAGCGGGTACCTCAAGTCGGTGAGAATCTTGTTGATGCGGCGGCTGATACTGACGGGGAAAATCGGATCGTGTTGGCCCTGAATGCTGTACACCGGCGTGTTGTTGAGGTTGATCAAAAAGTGCATGTACCTTGCCGTGACCGCTCCCGCGATGGGCACGATGCCGGCAAAACGATCCGGATAAAACATTCCCATCATGTAGGTGCCAATAGCGCCATTGGACAGTCCCGCCAAAAAAACCTTGTTGTGGTTTACGGGGTACCGGGTTTTGACCTGGCGAATCAATTTGAAAATAATTTCCTCAGCGGTGAAAGTCCACCAGGCTCCCATGGGGTAAGAAGGGCACGCGATGATGAAATCCTCACCCAGCCTCGGCAACCAGCGTTTTAGAGTGCTTTCGCCATTGCCGCCCATGCCGTGCAGGATCACGATCAACGGATAGGTCTTTTCCTGGGTCAGGTCACGGGGCGCATGCAGAGCGTAGGGATAAAGTTTTTGCTGGTGTTCGATGGACCAGTCCGAATGCCAACCGGGCGCCCCACCTTGCCCGCGCGCCTTCAGTCTGAGATAAGCTTTGACCTGTTGGTGAGAGATGTTGTTTTTCTTGAGCCGCTCAACAATCTGGTGTTCTTTCGCCGGATCGTCAGTGGACAAAAAAAGATCGATGTCCGCTGTCGGATCCTGCAAGGGCGGCTGGGCTCCTGGGGGTGTTTGGACGGCGCAGGCCGAGGCAACGACCCCCCAAAATAAAATAAAAATCCAATTACGCATAGTCCAATAATTACATGAATCAGGTTTCAAGTAAAGTAAGCCTCGAGCGGCACCCACCAAAAAAGCATTTGATTTAAAAGGGGATAGAGATGTACTATAGCGCCATTAAAGCAGTCCTTCTCGCAACCCCGCAAGCCAGCCACTTTAATTTTATGAAAACTCAAACGTCAAACCTCAAGTCACGAAGAGTGCATCCCGGCACGATTGTTCTGGGAAATAGTTTTCTTTCCAAGGATGCCGGTCTCACTTATCGGATTCTTTTTTGTTGCCGCAAAAACAGTTTTGATTTTTTGGGGCAGGTGAATGTGGATTCCACCCAAGTCAAGCTGGAGTTGTTCAACGATAATTACTTTGACTTGTTTGAAAAAGAAAAAAATGAGGTGATGACTTTGCTGGAAGGCCGGGTTCTGAAATCAGTTCTGCAAAAGAATAATCTTCCGGAAAATTTTCGGTCTCTGGTGCAGACCCATCTCAAGAAAAATTCAGCCCATCCATGTGATGAGGTCCGGCAGGACCTGGCCGGCACGCCGGCGGCAGAAAAAGACCTGAGAGCGATGTATGCCCGGTTGAATCGGGAATACTTCGATGGCGGAATGGCTGTGAGGATTGAGTGGGGGAAAAATGTCAAAACAGTGAATCGCCGGTCCCTGCGTTTTGGATCCTATGACTCATGCAAGAAGCTGATCCGCATCCACCCGCGTTTAAAACAGGATTTTGTGCCCCTCGCTGTACTGGAGCTGACGATTTACCACGAGATGTGCCACGAATACCTGCCGCCGGTCAAGAGGAACGGGCAGTGGCAGACCCACCACCGCGATTTCAAACGCAAAGAACGCGAATTCCGCCA